>SXIZ01000306.1 GCA_005779525.1 Methylococcaceae bacterium | reverse complement strand
TTTCCAGTTCAATCGCTAAACCAACGCTATCATCCACCCCATAGCGGCACCAGGTGCTGCCGACACAAGATTTCACGGTGCGTAGCGATTTACCATACGCATGTCCCGATTCAAAACCGGCGGCAATCAGTTCCTCCCAAATTAACGGCAACTCATGCAATTGCGCGCCAAATAAATCCACGCGTTGCCCGCCCGTAATTTTGGTGTATAAATTATATTTTTTCCCCACTTGCCCCAATGCAATCAGCATGTCCGGGCTGATTTCTCCCCCGGTAATACGGGGCACGACCGAATAAGTGCCATCTTTTTGCATATTGGCCAAGTAAATATCATTGGTATCTTGTAGTCCCAAATGTTCAGTTTCGAGCACGTACTCGTTCCAGTAGGATGCCAGAATATTGCCGACCGTGGGTTTGCAGATTTCGCAGCCGTGTCCGCGGCCATGTTTGGCGATTAATTCGCCAAAGGTTTTAATTTGCCCGACCATAATCAGGTTATACAAATCCTGCCGGGTATAACTAAAGTGTTCGCAAATATCTTTATTGACGGCAACGCCTTGTTTGGTCAGTTCCGAATCTAACACCGATTTTAATAAGGCAGCACAGCCGCCGCAGCCTGTGGCGGCTTGGGTTTCAGTTTTTAAGGCACTCAGGGTAGTACAGCCGTTTTCGATGGCTGTGCAAATCTGGCCTTTAGTCACGTCATAACAAGAACAAATCTGCGCAGTGGCGGGGAGGGCATCCGGGCCTAATCCCACCGATTTATCCGAGCGATGCGGTAAAATTAATTCATCCGGGTTATCTGGTAAATCAATCCCGTTCAGACAATATTGCAATAACGTGCCATAGCCAGAAGCATCACCGACTAACACTGCGCCCAGCAACTGCTTTTTATTTTGGCTGACCACTAGGCGTTTATAAATTTCCTGTTCGCCATTTTGATAGGTATACACCAACGCCCCGGGCGTTTTAGCATGCACATCCCCCAAACTCGCAACATCTACCCCCATCAGTTTGAGTTTGGTGCTCATATCTGCACCACCGAAACTCACATCTTCTGCAGCGAGCTGCGCAATCACCGTACGCGCCATGCTATACCCAGGAGCGACCAAGCCATAAATTCTGCCATTCCACAAAGCACATTCGCCTATGGCATAAATATCCGGGTCGGAGGTCAAACATTGGTTATTAATGACTATGCCGCCGCGTTGTCCGACTTCTAAGCCGCAGGCACGCGCAAGTTCGTCGCGCGGACGTATACCCGCCGAAAATAAAATGACATCGGTTTCCAGCACTTCGCCATCGGCGAAGGTAATTTGATTATGGCATTGCGTGCCATCGCTGATATTGACCGTGTTTTTGCTGGTATGCACGGTTATGCCCAGATTTTCGATTTTGTGACGCAACATCGCGCCCCCCGCATCGTCCATCTGCATCTCCATCAGGCGCGGCGCAAATTGCACGACATGGGTTTCCAACCCGAGATCTTTTAAAGCTTTAGCCGCCTCCAAACCCAATAGCCCGCCGCCAATTACCGTACCCACTTTCGAAGATTGCGCTGAACGCAGCATCGCTTCTAAATCCTCAATCGTGCGGTATACCAAGCAATGCTCGCGTTCATGCCCCGGAATTGGCGGGACAAACGGGTAAGAACCTGTAGCTAAAATCAAGGTATCGTAAGCAATGCTTCGCCCTTGCGCGGAATGTACCAATTTTCGAGCGCGGTCAATCTCAACGACCTTATCGTTTAAATGTAACTCGATGCGGTGTTCATGGAAAAATTCCTCGGTCGCGAGCGCTAAATCCTCAGCGGTTTTACCGGAAAAGAACGCTGATAAATGCACGCGATCATAAGCCGGGCGCGATTCTTCAGCAAACGTGACAATATGATAGTCTGCGTAGATCGGGTGGTTGACCAGATTTGCCAGAAAGTATTGGCCGACCATCCCATTACCGACGACAACTAAAGTTTTTTGGGGTTTCATAAGCAATCTCATTACTACATTAAATGCGGTTTACTACTCATCAGCAAGCTACATGCCATATTTAAGCTTTGCACTGAATACATGTTCATGCAGCAGCAACACTGAAAAAATAGCGCTTATGACAGGCTAAAGTGGTGCGTTTTGTCGCATTTTGGTGCGGGTGGGGTATTTAGCGCTGGAATTGATTGTCAAATGCAAAGCGCGAATTTTGATTTATTCACAACTTGAACCTTGCTGACTCTGGTGAGCGCGACTAATGCTTTTAGATACTTAGCAAATTGAAGCGCACTGCATAGTTACCGATGCTTATAAGCAAGCGGAAATTTCCGCGAGGAACAAAAAACTAATAAAAGTGTGAAAAATTACCTTGTTTTTTATTTTTGTAATGTTATGTTAGTCGCGTCACAAAAAATACTAGCAATCAACTTGCTTGTTATGAAATTCTAAGTTTAGTAAAAAAACTGATCTTATCGATGCGGTAATAGCAGTATTGTTTGAACGTTAGTTATTTGAGAATAAATACTTTTAGGTTAGAGATGACTGATCACTCTTGCTCGAGATTAACCTGAAGGTGCAAGTCGTTAAGTTGATTTTACAGCTATTGTCGATTAATCGACGATCATCGGAGGGGTTATGCGACTATCAAACCAACCATCTTGCAGTGATGCCTTATCTCAAAACGGGCAAAAGTATACTAAGTCATCAAGAATACTGATGTTTGTGTTTTGCTATCTCGCTTTGATGGGGTTAACGAGCTGTTGGTTTAGTGAAAAACAAACCTCTCAATCTGTAGAGTTGGACTCTGGCGTGCCTCTCCCTAGTGTGTGCAGTGCCAAAAACATTAACGGTGAGTCTAATATTATCGAGGCTGAAGTCGTTGCTCTAGAACAGATTATTACCTATAACCGTTTTGGGGCATTTAATCCTGCAAGTATGATTTATGCGCTTAGACAAGATATAGTCAAAGATGATGGCAGTGCAATATCTGATAATTTGTCTGATCAGGAGATGGCTGCCTTGGCGGGTAGAGTTAAACTCAAAGCTGGCAAGCGTCCACGACCACTGGTTTTAAGAGTGCATGAGGAAGAGTGCTTACGCGTTAAATTTTGGAATTTATTAGCACCACTTCCCGTGGAGCATAAAGTTTACCAGCGTTCAGATTTTCCTGATGGTGGGGTGCAACGCAGTGCAGTCGCTGAAAATCTTCCGAATCAACAGGCCAAATTTACCGATTTATCTTCGCCACCACGGGACGCGAAACAGCCTAATAGCTTTGCATTGCCAGCGCATGAGGAGCAGGACGATTCTCCGGTTACACGAGCTGCTTCCATACATGTGAATGGTTTGGAATATTTGCCTATCCGACCACAAGCGTGTGAGGCGAACAATAGTACTAATAAAGTGCTTGCGGAGTGTAATGCTGAAACCATGATGGGCTCGGATGGCGCAAACGTGGGTAAAAATGCGAGTTCTTTAGTCGCCCCCGGAAAGCACACAACTTATTTGTGGTACGCGCGTCAGGAGGGCGGTTACTTTATATATTCTGATGGTGCTCTGGCAGGTGGTGAAGGTGATGGCGGTCAGTTGGGACTTGGTTTGTTCGGCGCTATCAATGTTGAACCCAAAGGGTCTATCTGGTATCGCTCACAAGTAACCAATCCAGTGTTAGAGGCTGCGAATCCAAAGCATAATTATGCCGAGTTAGATTACGCTGCATTGGCGATCCTTAGAGGGCGGGTTATTCAACATTCTGACCTGAATGCGATTATCTATCAAACAAAAGATACCTCAGAAACTCCATCGGTATGTAGTAAACGTTCCCCTGGTTCGAGTTGCGGTCTATCTTTCCGGGAATTCACCACCATATTTCATGATGAAAATAAAGTATTTCAAGCGTTTGCTGAATTAGAAGATGAAAGTAATCCCATCAGTGCGATTGGCGATGGAATGGCAATCAATTATGGCGCTTCTGGCGTAGGATCGGCAGTGCTTGCCAACGTGAAAAAATTGGGTCCTAGTAAAGATTGCCCAGAGTGTAAACTGGAAGAATTTTTCTTAAGTTCCTGGGTGAATGGTGACCCCGCAATGATTGTGCGGCGCGATGCAGCAGGCAACGCCGTGGAAGCTTTATATCCAGATGATCCTTCTAATGTTCACCATGCGTATTTAGGGGATCCGGTGCGGTTTCGCAACATCCATGCCGGGCCTAAGGAGACGCATGTTTTTCATTTGCATGCGCATCAGTGGTTGCAAGACCAAAATGATCCTAATGCGAATTATTTGGATTCACAAACGATTTCCCCAGGTTCTTCCTATACTTACGATATTCAATACGGCGGAGGCGGTAATCGTAATTTGACGCCAGGTGATGCTATTTTCCACTGTCATTTATACCCGCATTTTGCGGCGGGTATGTGGGAATTATGGCGAAATCATGATGTGTTTGAAGATGGAAGTTTGGCGCGTAACTTATGGGACTATGAAATCAAAAGCGGTACGCCAAATCCTGCCATTATCCCTATTCCTGGTGTGCCGCTTGCACCTTTTCCAACTGCCGAGTTTCCTGGGTATCCCTTTTATATTGCAGGTAAGGCTGGACATAGACCACCTCAGCCGCCCTTGGATATAGCCTATAACGCCAATGCGCAAAATCCTGCTGATCAATGGCTAGATGGCGGGTTGCCAAGACATATTATTACTGGCGGGTCGTTAAAGGCGCATGATCTTAACAAACCTCAAGAAGTTGCTAAATTATTACGTGGCTTAGGTGACGAAAACGAGAATAAAGCTGCCCGTTATATTGCTAAACGTACTTGGCAATTAAATAGTGACCCCAATAATCTGGCGCTAGCGAGAGAAATGGACAAGGCGGAATTGCAGTTTATTCCCCAATGCGGCACCAAAAGTGAAATATTAGCGATGGCTTATCATGCAGGCTGGACTCGGGACGAATTGCTTGGGCTAAAACGAGGCAGCAAACCTCATAGTTTAGACGATACGCTCTGGAAAGCGTGTCAAAAAGATTTTCAACAACAGCTGGCGAGTTTAGCAGACGATTTTAAATGGGAATTTAAACTCGCACCGCAAAGATCATTGTGGCCAGCAAATCGGTTATTACACCAAGATCCTCAGGATGATAGCAGCCCTATGATTGCTATGCACCCGTTGTGGGAAGGTGCAGGATATCAGACCACGCTAGCGTCGCAGCCAAAATCCCATCCCGCGGCAGAAACGGCCGTGCAAGGGAAACAATTTCGTGTGAATGGCTTTGCTCCTGCACCAGGCGCCCCATTTGCCGATCCTTGCCCGGCACAATACTATGAAGCGATGCATGGCGGGCAGGCTACTCAAGTGAATCGTGATCAGCCGCGCTGGTATAAATCGGCCTATGTCCAATTCGACTTGACCGTCAATAAATATGGTTGGCATGACCCGCAAGCCAGAATGCCAGTCTTGGAAGAGGATGTTGGTCCAACCTTAAGTAATGAACGACTTGCAGAACCCTTATTTTTCCGAGCCAACTCGGGTGATTGCATTCAATTTCAGGCAACTAATTTAATTCCCAGTGTGTTGAATTTGGATGATTTTCAAGTTTATACCCCCACCGATACTATTGGGCAGCATATTCATTTGGTCAAATTTGATGTGACGTCCTCTGATGGTTCCGCCAATGGCTGGAATTATGAAGACGGTACCTTTGCAGCCGACGAAGTGCGTGAACGCATCCATGCATATAACAATTATCTCGGGCTAGAGCATAAGCAACAGTGGCTTAAGCCAGCTACCCATCCGTTGTTTAAATCGGTGGTTGGGTCAAGCGGTCAAGTCAAGGGGGCGTTGCTAAAATTTGCTGAACATAGCCAAACAGCCGCACATTTGTTACAAAATGGTATTTGTCCAGATAACTATAGTGCTGAGGATTGGGCTAAACACCCGTGGTGCGGTGCGCAAAGTACGGTGCAGCGCTGGTGGGCTGATCCGGTGTTAAATGCTGCTTGGCAAGATCGAACCATGCGCGCGGTGTTTACCCATGATCATTATGGCCCAAGTTCCCATCAACAGCATGGGTTTTATGCAGCGCTGGTGGTCGAGCCTAAAAATGCCGTATGGACACAGCTGGGTGCTTCACCTGAAACCGTGGGCGGGAGTGCAGGCGAACAACTTGCACACAATTGTAGTGCTGCTTCTACAGCAATTGGCACTAACGCACTCGGTGGTGGCGCGAATGGTCGTCCTGTGATTTGTGCCAATCGGAGTGACGGTGGGCCAACTTCATACGCCGCAAATATTGGCTACGCCACTGCCGAGAAAAATCAGGCCGACATTGAAAATGTTAGACGGGAATATAACTTGGCATTCGCAGATTTTGCGATTTTATACAATAGAGATTTACGCCCAGTTAATCCTCCGAGTCGGCAGGCGGATTTAATGTTGCCACATGTTGTGCGTGATGGTTTGAAACCTAAGCCTGAAGGCATTTCTACAGAAGATCCGGGCACGCGATTATTGAATTATCGCAATGAACCCATCCCGTTGCGCGTCGCTGAAGAGGATGAAAACAGTCTGGAGTATCACCAAAAAACAGTAAGCACAGAAGGTAATGGTGTAGGTGATCTTGCCAATGTATTTGATTCCAAGTTACATGTGGATACTGCAAATCCTTACTCAGCAAGTAGCCGCCTCGCGAAACTGGAACTACTGACCCCTCAGGAAATTGTAGATCGTAGTGAACTTAAACAGTTATTGCAGCAGCAAGAAGCTAAAACCCAGAGATTTACAAGTTTGCTGCAAAAAAATGAACCTTGGCGTACGCCAGGAGATCCGTCGACTCCGCTGTTAGCGGCTTATACTGGCGATCCTTTGCAACTACATTTGATCCAGGGCGCACAAGAAGAGCAACATGTGTTTTCCATGCAGGGGATGAAGTGGCTTGCAGAACCTGCGGCTAAAAATTCTGGCTATATGAATGGTCAGGCACTGGGTATTTCGGAGCATTTTGAATTTAATACGCCATTACCTTCTGCAGCTACAAGCATTACGGATTATTGGTATGGTTCGCTTGCAGTTGAAAATCAGTGGGATGGTATGTGGGGCTTGTTACGTAGTTATGGAGTCACTAACGAGCGCACGGATTTATCGCTTACTGAATTGGCCCGTTTGCCTGCTGTCCAGGCTCCACCGTTTGCAGCAGGGGGTTCTGCAACCTGCCCAGATTTTCTCGAAACATCGAAAGAATTTTTTGTAGGTGCATGGTTGGCCAGTGATTTACTAAAAACACCTACACTGCAGGGCCAGTTAGTTTATAACCAACGGTTTGGTATCACTGATCCCAACGCCATCATTCTGGTTAATCAGGGGATGGCGAATTCAAACAAAACCCCTGAAGAAATTATCAAAATCCTACAGAATCGCTACGCTAACAAAAAAATTGAGCCGTTAATTCTCAGGGTCAATGCTGGTGATTGTATAAATATAAAATTTATAAATTATTTGCCGGAAACGATGGCAGGAAGGGACGGTGCTCAGGTAGCGCAGAGCTGGAGTTACAATTTAATGCCGCCGATCGTGAATGGCTTTAATTTCAATCAACTACAAGCTTCCAGTCAGCTCAATTTGCAGCCACAGTTATTAAATTACAATACCAGGTCAACTGGCGGAGGAAATAATATCGGTTTTAATAATTGCCAAACGCTCACCGTTGCTAAGGATAGCTTAACGTGTTCAGGGTTTAAATCTGCTTTAGCTAAACCTTGTAAACAGGCTGACGGCAAATTTGACAAATGTAAGTCAGTTCAGTTTGAATGGTATGCTGGGGATGTTAAGTTTGCTAAACATAGATTAGCGCCACCTTTTCCTGGAGCAAACACCTTAGAGGTGGAAAAAACTATCTCAGAGGAACAAAGAATTAACACGGATTTCTTTGTACAAAAATTCGAAGATGATAGCAAGGGTAATAAAAGTTTTTGGGCACACTACACCCCCATAGAATTCGGTGCTGTTTCATTGCTTAATTTTGGTGATGTAATTAAACACAGTTCACATGGCGCAGTAGCTGCACTGATTGTTGAACCACGCTCGGCCAGTTGGTCGCAGGATGAATCATCTACTGCTCATGCCCGAATTGCGATGCCGAATTCGAAACAGTCCTTTGAAGAGTTTGTATTGCTGGTGCAGGATGATTTAAGTTTGCAGCAGCGCGGACAAGCATTGCCAAATCATCGAATGGCAGACGATGCTGAAGATACAGGGCAGAAAGGTTTTAATTATGCAACTGAGCCATTATGGGCGCGTAATGGGGTCGGTAGTGCAGGTGCAGGCGGCGCGGGTCGGCAAAGTCAGCCACCGTCGCCAACAGGGGCCAGTAAAGTTCGACCGCCTGGCGCGCCAACCCGGCCAACGTTGTCACCCGCACGGGTGCCCCGGAGGGCATTGCGGCACTCCGCAGCGCGGTGTAAAAAGGTTCGGCCACCGTCCGTTGGGGCGTGAGCACGAGAATATCATCCCCGCGTACGCGTTCGCGACCGAGCAGCCAACGAATGCGCTCAATCGCCAGGGTGGTCTTGCCACTGCCAAATGGCCCAGCCAGACAAAGCTTGTGATTCGATTGGATCAG
>SXIZ01000305.1 GCA_005779525.1 Methylococcaceae bacterium | reverse complement strand
TTACACGCGGCACTGCTAGAAACGTTGATGCTATTGCTAGTAGGGGCCACTTGCGGATCAGGAATAAAATCTAGCTGCCCGCCACGTAAATAAATCCAGGAAATCGCTACTTGCGCCTCGCGTTCTAAAACAGCTTTGTCAACCGCACTGGCAAAATTCACTAAACTCACGATAAACACTTGCTGTAAATTGGGGTTCACTGCTTGATAGGCTTTAATCAAACGCAAAAAAGTTCGCCCCGTACTGATTTCGTCATCAATCAAAACCAAACTGCTTGCGCTCAGAAATTGCTGACGTAGCGTTGGAGCTTCCGGGTAATACAGAAAAAAGTCGGTAGCATGGCTATGCGTTTCCTGAAATTGTAAATACGCCTGCCCCGCCAAATGATAGCGCGTAGTTTGGATAAACAGCGCCTGATGGACATGGGCAGCAGAGGCTGCCGCATACACCCCATACCCCAATCCAGTCGCGGTTTCAGCCATGCCTATCCAGACTGAGGGGGCAGTCAAAGCGTGCGCCATAACTTTACGTGCCAATGCCCGATAAGACCAACGCATCAGTTTCGGGGTCACCGGATAGTGCTTGCCGAGGACTTTACTCACTAACAAAAATTGCCGTTGACTGCTGTAGCGACTTGCGAAGCCAACTAGACGCTGCAATGGAATGTGACCAGGCTGGGGGGAAATCTGTAAGGTGCCAGTTGCTAGTTTTGTGATGATGGGGTTAAGCATAGTGAGTTTTGACTAAAGATAAGTTGCTGATTATAACGTTTTGTATCAAGCTCAGGTTCCGAAAATGCTTTATTTGTGATCGTCCAGCTATTTAATAGCGAATCAATAATAGTTTGACAAAGCGCGCAAAGCGGATTTATAGTATCGCTTCGCTATTATAATTATTATTACAAGTGAGGAGACAATGAAAACTGCTATTTATTTTCATGCGGGTTGTCCAGTGTGTCAGAGCGTGGAAGCCAGTTTGATTAACGCAATTGATCCTAAGCTTTACCAAGTCGAACAGGTGCATTTGGGGAAACAACCGCAACGCATAGTGGAAGCCGAGGGCTTGGGGGTCAAATCTGTTCCTGCTTTGGTCTTGGATCAGCAAGTATTACATATCAATTTTGGCGCAGCGCTCGCTGATTTAAAATAATCGAGGAGACTATTCATGCATAATCAAGTTGACAACATTAAACATGATAAATTTTGGTTAATTATCGGTGCTATTGCCTTAAGTTTGGTCACCGTACTGGTATTGGTCAAAAAAAATGAGGAAGATAAATACAATCCGATCAAAGAATTACAGAATCAGGAAGCGCAACAAATGAATATCCGGGTCTTAAATAACGGATAAACGCCGCAGGCCCAAAGTGTTTTCATTAAGTTCTTAAATTTATGGAGTGAACTATGCCACGATCTTTATTTTTCGTCACCGCCTTATTCTGGCTTTCGACTAACGCCGTTCAAGCAACTGAATACATATACCGCGAGTTAATGGCCAATACCTTACCTTCCGCACGCTGTGAAGATAGAACCGCAGCAATCGCCACCGCGTCTAAACCGTATAATATGGACAGATTTACTAAACGATTTTGCCAAACCCAAGGATATGGCTGGCATGTCGATACCATCAAAGATCATGGTATGCCGGAATGTTCACCCTGCGATGATAAGGGAGGGCAACAGTGTTATATCAAGGATGTGGTGGTGAAATGTAAATTAATTAAACCGGGTTCGGTGGGGATGCTGCCTGGGCAAGGCTAGTACTCCGTCAATCAGTACTGCGGGTCTATCAAAAAGAACACGTTCATGGTGAACTTGTCGAACCATGAACCTCAAAGCCATACTAGCGGCTCATGAAGACTCGCACTGCAATATACGTTTTATGTTTGACTTAAACAAAAAGGGCGACCCTAAGTCGCCCTTTTAATCACATTCTTCCAAATTTCACACGAATTCTACTCGCCCGCTAAGGCTTGTGCTAATTGTTTAGCTGGAATATAGCCGGGGAATACTTCGCCTTTTTCAGTGACAATCATCGGCGTTCCATGTACCTGAAATTCTTCAGCTAACTGCATGTGTTTATCAATAGGATTTTCACAGGTTTTAGCTTCCACGGGTTTATCTTGTTTGGCTGAAGTTAAGGCTTTATTACGGTCTTTAGCACACCATACCGAAATGGCTTTATCATACGAACTAGAGCCTTTACCCGCACGTGGGAAGAATAAATAGCGTATGGTAATGCCTTCAGCATTATATTGATCGATTTCTGAATGCAATTTACGGCAGTACCCACAATCAATATCGGTGAACACATAAGCGGTATATTTATTGATAGGCGATTTAAAATCAATAGTTTCGTCTTTACTGATTTTTGCCACTACCGTTTTACGAATAGACGCCAGCTTTTCTTCGGTGAGATCTTTTTTGGCGACCAGGTCGACTAAACGACCTTGTAATAAATATTTACCATCTTCCGAGGCATAAAAAATATTGGAACCGATGACCACCTCATACAAACCTTTGACTTCTGAAGGCTTAATACTGTCAATCTTGGCTGAGGGCATACCTGCGCTCAAGGATTTTTTGACGGCATCTTCATCGGCATGAGCAATGCTGAAACTTAAACCCAGCATCCCGGCGACTAAATAGTGTGCAAGCTTTTTCATATGTTCTCTCTATCAATTCCTACCTGACGATATGCATCCTTCGTGGGGTCTAACATGGCCAAGAACGGGGGTTAAAGTAAAATTAAAACAAACGTTGTATATCCAAAAACATGGCTAGAAACATCAGCGACATCAGTAATGCAATGCCCACCTGTTGGAACAGGATTTGTACTCTATCCGAAACCGGACTGCCTTTAACAGCTTCGATCAAATAAAACAATAAATGCCCACCATCTAACATTGGAATGGGCAATAAGTTCAAAACCCCAAGACTCACACTCACTAACGCTAAGAACTTTAGAAATTGCACTAAGCCCATACTGGCTGATTGCCCGGCATATTGCGCAATACTGATGGGGCCGCTGAGATTATCAACCGAAGCTTTACCCACTAACATTTGTGCCATCATTTTTAGCGTGGATTTTGAATAAATCCAAGTACGTTCACAAGCGGCAACCAAAGCTTCACCGACGGGTAAGGTATACTCAACCTTCATATAATTGATGATATCTTCGGGAATATAGACTGCGGCCCCGATTTTACCCACCGCAGGCTTACCCTCTTTTACCTCGGCTTGGGGAGTGATGTTCAACTTCACCTGCAAGCCATCACGTTCAACTAAGAGTTCGATGGCAATATTGGGATGCGTTTGCACATAATTGACCCACTGCATCCAATCGGTGATTGCCACCCCATCCGCACTGATAATCAAGTCATGTTCTTGGAGACCTGCACGCAATGCCGCACTTTCGGGAATGACTTTACCAACAATAGGCTTCAAGGTTGGCGACCAAGGTTTTAAACCTAACTGTTTAAAAAACTCCTCAGGCTTCTGCACTGCGGAGGCAGGAATAGTGAGCTGATGTAGCTGCTCTTGTTGATCGGTGGCTTTGACTTTAACCTCTACTTGCTCCACCCCACTCATCACCGCAGAAGCAATCGAATTCAGCGCTTCATCCCAGGTTGGGGTTGAATGGCTATTGACAGTTAAAATTTCATCACCTTCAGCAAAACCTGCCGTTGCGGCCAAGGTACCTTGAGCCACATTACCCAATACTGGACGGATTCCTGTCTCACCAATAGTAAACACCAGCCAAAATAAGACGATGGCTAGCATTAGATTAAAAACAGGTCCGGCAACTACGACAGCGCTACGCGCCCATAAAGGTTGGCGATTGAACGCCAAATGTAACTCGTCTGGATTAACGTCGACTTCAAGTTCATCCAGCATTTTGAAATAGCCACC
>SXIZ01000304.1 GCA_005779525.1 Methylococcaceae bacterium | reverse complement strand
GGCTTTACCCTTTACCGTTCCAGATGTTGAGCGCTTAAGCGAATGCGAAGTCGTGTTTTTTGCGACCCCCAATGGCACAGCCATGCAAATGGCGGAAACACTCTTAGCCAAAGGCGTCAAGGTCATTGATTTATCCGCAGATTTTAGATTACAGGATGTGCAAAGCTGGGAACATTGGTACGGTATGACCCATGCCTGCCCGGATCTAGTGGCATCTGCAGTATACGGTTTACCGGAAATTAATCGCGACGCCATCAAAAAAGCCCAACTCGTTGCCTGCCCTGGCTGCTACCCCACGGCAGTACAACTCGGTTTTTTACCGTTGATCGAACAGGGTTTAGTGGATACCCAACACTTAATTGCGGATGTTAAATCAGGCGTCAGCGGTGCTGGGCGCAAAGCGGAACTGGCAACCTTGATGAGTGAGGCTGGCGAAAGTTTTAAAGCCTATTCCGTCTCCGGTCACCGCCATTTACCCGAAATTACCCAAGGCCTGTCAAAAGTTGCGCAGCACCCCATCGGACTAACCTTTGTCCCGCATTTAACGCCGATGATTCGCGGCATACATGCGACCCTCTACGCTCAGGTAAGTGCCGAGAGTATCGATTTACAAGCATTGTATGAGCAACGTTATGCGCAAGAGCAATTCGTTGACATTTTGCCCGCCGGAGCGCACGCCGATACCCGCAACGTTCGTGGCAGCAACCAATGCCAAATCGCAGTGCATAGACCACAGCAAGGGAATACTGTCGTCATCCTGTCAGTGATTGATAATCTCGTCAAAGGTGCGGCAGGTCAGGCGGTACAAGTGATGAATCTGATGCAGGGATATGATGAAGCCTTGGGGTTGTTAACGGTGGCTTTGTATCCCTAGCAGCCTATAGATAGAGTAATAATCTCCAATGCCTACCCTTACTTGGATGCCAAGTAAGGGTGGGTCACACTGCGAGGATAAACAGCTTAATGGAACTAGCTATTTCCCGAGTATTTTTAAAATCCCCCCTGCTTCCCCGCTGACTTCAGTTAAAAAAACATCCCTGTTTATAAACTTAGGGTTATTTCCAGTAATTTATACCTGTTTGATTTTCTTCTGACCAAATCGGTAATTCTTTATTAATTTGCTCAGCAGAAGGATAAACGTACACATCATCGCCTAAACCACCATTACCCGTACAATTTTTAGGCAGTGGATTATTGGCTAAATCACGTTTAACTGTGATGGTAGCAGGAGAATTCCAACCATCGCCTGCAATGGTATGCGCAGCGTCGGCATAACCGTCATAATTTGAAAAACTTGGACCTACAGGAATTTTACGGTTAGCATCGGCAACTTTTGCGCCAAACGGTTGACCGGGAACCCCTGTAAAATTCGGAATCGGCGACCAAAATAAGACTTCTTCATCTTTTACGATGGTACCCGGTACCGAGACAGAACAAAAGTCAGCGATAGCTAATTCAAAGGTGACTGTTCGAGCACAGGATGCGGGAGCAATCGTCACGGTGTTGCTATAAAACTCAACATTCACCGGGGCAGAAACTTTTTGTCTATAAGGCTTTCCGCCTGCCCAGAAACCATCGATATTGCCTAAAGCATCAACTTTAACACCACTGTTTTCCCAAACACCCGTACGAATCAACGTAGCTAAACCTGCCAGCGGAGAATAAAAGCTACTGGCAGGACTATTGCTGAACACCTTACCGGAACCAGAATTTACCCCGATAATGGGCGTATAACTAATGGCATTTGGAAAAACCACACTAGTGCCCATTGATGGGTTTCTAGAGGCTGCCGGAGGACATCCGTGAGAAATAGTTAAATAATTGTGAACCTTATTACTTTGCGCATGCGTGGCTGGATTTGAAGTGCCTTCCATCACCGAAGAAATTTCTAATCGGGTATGTGCAAAGGCATTGGTGCTAAGCGAAAGGACTGCCGCCGCAAGTAGATAATTATAATTGTTTTGACTTAGCATTAGAGCTCCTAATAAATTTTAGCGTAAAGGAAATTCATCCTCACTAAGATGAACAACTAAACACAATCAAAATTCATTCCAACTCTTTGCTTACCGATTCCTTGGGTTATCCCGACATGAATGAAACTCAAAATTAATTAAACTATGTTATATAAAATAGAATTATTGTGATATGACGCACTTAAATATGAATTGGCTGATATCCATTAATCTTACAAGATTAAATTTCAAACTAGCGTTTATAAACGGTGACGAGTATCTATGCGAATTCATCTACCTCGAACGCCCGAATGATTGCTTTGATAAAAATATTATTTGTAAGCGACAACCAAAGTGTCGTTGTGGGAACTGACACAAGCCAGCAGTAATGTTTGGATTGTCTAGAGCTTGGATACAGTAATGCAGTCAAAATTCTTCTAACATTCCTGTATTGCCTTGAGATTTAATTGCAGGCTTTAACGTTTCAGTGCACGCTGGCAATCCCGAGTAACCTCGAGAATGCCAGCGTGGCTTAAGCTAAATAGCGGAATGTACTCTCTACGTATAAACAAGCCGCAAGCGCGCAATCGCTAAATTGTGCTAGGCACATAATATCCGCGTGATGAAACGGGTGGTTTGCTTTGCGGTTTCTTTGCGGGCGCTGGTGCTGGCACGACGGGCGCGGCTACAGGCGGATCGGCCTTGTAGGGCACGGGGCGTGGTAACTGTGCAACAGGTGCTGCCGCAGGTGCGGGTACTGGCGCCGCGGGTACCGATGGGTCCACTTGAACCGTCTCAGTCTCTGGCATATCGAGTCGCTCAAAAATAGCTACCGGATCCCCCGTAAGTTCTTTTAACGTCGCTTCCAAGGCTTCCTGATTTACTTCCGGCATAATGCCGTTATTCGCTTTTTGAATTAACTGATTGGCAATTTCCAACCGCTGAGCAAAGCTCATTTCCTCGCCTTCCAAATCCGGGTGCGCTTCTACGTACAGCATGTTTTTTAACCAGCCGACTTTAATCGGTTGTTTGACAATATATACGGGCGTTCCCACCGAAACACTGTTGTATAACTGCTCCACATCTTCTGGGTACATCCGCACGCAACCATGGGTAATCTGCATACCGATCCCATAAATTTTATCGATATCAGTGCCATGGATACGATATTCGCCCGGGAGGTTTAAATATAACGCGTAGTTTCCTAAAGGATTGTGAGGCCCAGGCGGAACGATCTCAGGTAAGGGATCACCCATGGCCGCATGTTCGCGACGAATAGACTCGGGTGGATGCCACGAGGGATCTTTCACTTTACGCGCTACGCTGGTTTGGCCTAATGGGGTTTTCCAATCCTGCCGACCCACACCGTGTGCAAATGACATTACTTGCTGCGGGTAACCCGGCACAGCAGGCGGATAATAATACATACGGTATTCAGAAATATTCAGCGTAATACCATTGTGGGGACTATCTGGGAGTATGTGTCGATTTGATAACCGCACAATTTCCCCTTGTTTAACATTCCAACGATCTACATCGGGATTTAAGCGCAAAATCTCGGTTTGCCCCAAACTAAAACGCCGCGCAATATCCAACAAGGTTTCATCCTGTTCGGCACGGGTCAAGGGGACCTCATCTTCGAACTGGCTAATCACAGTGTCACCTGGATTTTCCGGCATGGTATAGGTGGTCGCGTGAGCTGGCGCTATCCAGGTACATAGCGCAATCAATATAAATCGTATTTTCATTACCAATATTTTTTAACAGTGAAAGAAAGCTTAACCAACCTGCAATGACGCTAATGATCCAAAAACCCGCATGCTCAATTAACGCGCAGTCAGTTATTTCTATTTTATCATGTACTTAAACATTCGTGACTTTTAATTTCTAAATTCAACTGTAGGTGATCTGCACATTTGTCACGACCATCTATGAGTAGCGGACTATGCCAAACTCTAGAAATACGGTTTAATAGCTGGCTATTTTACTGTTTAAGCTTCTCCAATCTAAGTTCTGTATTTCTTAGAGGTATGCATCCTAATGCTTAATAATTCAATTTTGTCCAAGTTATTGTTACAAAATGCCATCAGCATGCTATTTATTGCAGTCGCGATTGTGAGCTTTGGCTGGTATTGTGCAAAAAATACCGAGACCCAAGTCAGAGAAGCCATTGCCCCCATGATTGAATCGGCGGCACGTTATCGCATGGAATCCGCTGCGCTTAGGGTTGTGCAACCCTTGCAAGCCATTTTTCAGTCTGCGCTGGTGATCAATCGCTTGCATGTGCATGCCACGCTTGAAGCTCGTCCCAAAGCGCTGACTGGCGAAGCCATGCGCGAGTCGATTAATCAAATTGTGCGGAGTTCAACCCTCGCCACCCCAGCGTTGTTATCCGCCTACATTACTGCCGAGCTGAATGCTTTTGATCAAAGGGATGCGCGTTTTGCTGGCGATGAAAAATCTGGCTCGAGCACGAGTGGTCGTTTCTCACCTTATTGGGTGCGTGATGCACAAGGTAACGTCAGCTTTGTGCAGGAAGGGGAAGACGTAATCAACGATACCACCCCGCAAATCGCGCATCCCATGAATTGGTGGTATACCTGTCCAAAAGCTAGGCGTAAGATTTGTGTGATTGATCCTTATCTGTACGACGGCGTCTTAATGGCTACCGTAGTTAATCCCATTCTGGCGGGCGATGAGTATATCGGAGGCGCAGGTGTGGATGTTGGCTTGGGCTTTTTAAGTCAGACTATCATTGATGCCAATCAATCCATCTATGCGGGACAAGGACGTATTTTATTAATTAGTAAAGATGGCGTCATTGCAGGAGACAGCCAACTAAAAGAATTAGCCAGCGCCGCTAGCACGCAATTAGGCGAACACTTTAACGCGATCAGTACCAGCCTCAGTACAGGACAACCCAGTTTCTCGGTACTCACCGAGGAAAATATGGTGACCATTGTGCTGCCGTTTAGTTTGGCAGAAAATGCCTCGACCTGGGCGGTGTATATGGAAATTCCGATCAGCGTTGTGCTATCAGAACAAGAAACCATCGATCACTTACTGAGCGCACAGCGTAATTTTACCGTGACAGGTCAAATCGCAGTGTCTATCGGCATGCTAGTGCTCGCATTATTATTTACCTGGAATGTACTGCGCAATATCATTAATCCTTTGCATCTTCTGGCGGACACGGTGCAAACCATTACCGAGAATAACGATTTAACCCAAAACATACCCGTCACCTCTCAGGACGAGGTGGGTAACCTAGCGCTGAATTTAAATTCTTTTTTAAGCCAATTACGCCAATTAATTAATCAAATCAAGCATTCCTCTGCAACTGTCAGCCGTTCCGCACAGCAATCAATGACAATTGCCACCCAAAACGCCGAACGCTTAACGCAACAACACAGTGAAGTCCAACAAATCGTAACGGCGATGAATCAAATGTCGTTTTCGGCACATGATATTGCAGAACATGCCAGCCATGCTGAAAGCTCCGCGAATAATGCGCAACATTCTGTTGCCCAAGGGAACGAAGTCGTGCAAGCCAGTGCCTCCAAGGTAGCGATTTTGTCGCAAGATATTGCTCAAGCGATCCAAGTCATTGAAGCGATGAAACTGGAAAGTAAGAACATTGCCAAAATTGTCGACACCATCAACACCATCGCCGAACAAACCAATTTATTGGCCTTGAATGCCTCCATCGAGGCTGCCCGGGCGGGTGAACATGGCCGTGGCTTTGCCGTGGTTGCGGAAGAAGTGCGGCAATTAGCCAATGGGGTGCAAAAATCGACCTTAGGTATTAGCGAGGTCGTTGAAAGTCTAAGCAGCAAAACCAGTTCTGCGGTGGAAGTGATAACCATCGGGCAGCAGCGGATGAATGAAACCTTGACGTTATCTGATGCCGCGGAGGCGGCATTAAAGGTAATTGATACCTCAGTACACCAAATTAGCGCTATGAACAGTCAAATCGCGCAGGCAGTCAGCGAACAAAGTTCGGTCACCAAGCATTTAGATCAAAACCTAACCAATATCGCCTGCATGATTGATGTTTTAGTCCAAAGTGGCGTAAGCGCCCAGCAGGCCAATGGCGAACTCCAACTACAAGCTAAATATCTACAAGCACAAGTGGAACGCTTTATAAGCTAATACGCATTTAGATACAGAAACTGGGTAAGCGAAACACCCAAAAAATTGAGCGCCAGCTTCCCCAGATGACTAGTATTAGGCTTATCGATCTTCACCGATAAGCCTTGAAAGTGACTATTCTTTTAAGATTTTTAAAACTTCTTGCAAGGTTTTATCCGCATCGCCAAACAGCATACGCGTATTTTCCAGCACAAATAAAGGATTGCCGACGCCCGCATAACCTGAGGCCATACTGCGCTTCATCACTATCGTAGTTTCGCTTTTCCAACATTCTAAGACGGGCATACCCGCAATTGGACTGTTGGGATCGTCTAACGCAGAAGGATTCACAATATCATTTGCGCCAATAACGATAGAGACATCGACTTTGGGAAAATCATCGTTAATTTCTTCCATCTCGAACACGATATCGTAGGGCACTTTCGCTTCTGCAAGCAACACATTCATATGCCCGGGCATACGACCGGCCACCGGATGAATACCAAAACGTACGGTTTTGCCTTCAGCGCGTAGCGTTTTGGTGATTTCATTAACCGTATGCTGCGCTTGCGCCACAGCCATGCCGTAGCCAGGAATAATCATGATGCTTTTCGCCGCTTTGAGTAAATTGGCCGCACCTTCAGCATTAATCGGCTGTACTTCGCCTTCAATTTCAGCCGCCGCACCGCCACTTGCGGTGCCAAAGCCTCCGGCTATGACACTGATAAAATGTCGATTCATCGCACGGCACATAATATAGCTTAATATCGCACCGCTACTACCGACCAAGGCACCCGTCACAATCAATAAATCATTACTCAACATAAACCCGGTGGCCGCTGCCGCCCAACCCGAGTAACT
>SXIZ01000303.1 GCA_005779525.1 Methylococcaceae bacterium | reverse complement strand
CTCTGGTACATTCGTTGGCGGTCACCGAAAAACGTGGGGTTTTCAAAAGCTGGACCGTATTACTGGCTATCTTTGCGTTTTCTTTAAGCTTACTCGGCACATTTTTAGTGCGTTCCGGGGTGTTAACCTCGGTGCATGCCTTTGCCAGTGATCCGAAACGTGGTTTTTTTGTATTGGTATTACTCGCCATTACCATCGGTGGCTCGTTAACTTTGTATGCCTTCAAAGCGCCCAACGTTAAATCGGAATCCAAATTCACCTTGGTGTCACGCGAAAGCTTTTTGCTGATTAATAATGTGATTTTAAGTGTCGCGGCAGTCACCGTGTTACTTGGTACTCTGTATCCTTTACTCGTCGATGCGATGGGAGCAGGTAAAATTTCAGTAGGGCCGCCCTACTTTAATACCTTGTTTCTACCGTTAATGAGTTTATTAGCCTTGGTGTTGGGCTCATCGGTCGCATTGAAATGGCGCAACACGCAGGGAAGCACGATTGTGACTTCATTATGGCTGCCTGCCAGCATCAGTATTGCTTTTGGTATTATTTTTCCGTGGCTCTATCATGGAGAATTGCGTTTACCCACGGCATTAGGCATGACCTTCAGCACTTGGATTGCGCTCGCCAGCATCAAAGATTTGCGCACTAAACTCAGTAACCAAGACAATGTGTGGTTACGCATCCGTAAACTGCCCTTGAGTTACTACGGCATGTTAGTTGCCCATACTGGCTTTGCGATTGCCATTGTCGGGGTGACGCTCGTTTCGGTGTATACCGAAGAACGCGATATTCGTATGGCTCCAGGTGAATTCCAAGAATTTTCCGGCTATCGTTTTGAGTTCAAAGGCGTATCAAAAGTCACAGGACCCAACTACACCGCCGATCAAGCCGAAATTGCGATTTCACGCAACAATCAACCCGTAGTCACTCTATTTCCACAAAAACGTCATTATTCGGTAAAGTCTTCCATGATGACGGAAGCGGCAATTGATCCAGGCTTATTTCGCGATTTATACGTCGCCATGGGCGAGCCCTTAGCGGGCGGAGCTTGGGCGATTCGCTTACACTATAAACCATTTGTACGCTGGCTGTGGCTAGGAGGACTGACGATGGCATTGGGCGGTTTTTTAACCGTGGCTGATCGTCGTTATCGTCGTTCGTCTAGCAAAACAGTCGCGACGGAGCTGCAACATGCGTAGATTTATTTTATTTGTGCCCTTAGTGCTGTTTATTGCCTTAGGCTATTTTTTATGGAAAGGTTTGAGTCTGGATCCCAATGCCATGCCATCAGCCTTAATTGGCCAACCTTTTCCACAGTTTAAACAGCCTTCGTTAGAAAACCCGGAACAAATCCTGACCAATGCTGATTTTCAAGGTAAACCTTTATTAGTTAACGTGTGGGCAACATGGTGTCCTTCTTGCCGCGAAGAGCACCCTGATTTGGTAGCGTTGGCCAAACAAAACAAGCTTGCCATCATCGGCATCAATTATAAAGATGAGCGCCCTGCAGCCCAGCAATGGATTCGCGAGTTAGGTAATCCCTATCTATTCAATATTTTTGATGAACAAGGGATGTTGGGCTTAGATTTAGGCGTATTCGGCGCCCCCGAAAATTATTTAGTGGATGCCCAAGGTATCGTCCGTTATCGGCATGTTGGACCGATCACGGCAGAAGCCTGGACAGAAATGTTGAGGATTGCCAATGTTCAATAATTTAAATCTAGGCTTTAAATTAGCTTTGTTGCTGTGCATAGGACTACTGAGTAGCCCGGTGTTCGCAACTATCGATGTCTATCAATTTAATAGCGATCAGGACCGAATGCGTTTTCAAACCCTGACCACAGAGTTACGTTGCCCAAAATGTCAGAATCAAAACCTAGCCGATTCCAATGCACCTATCGCACAAGACCTGCGCACCAAAATTCATAGCATGCTCACTGAAAAACGCAGCGATCAGGAGATTATTGACTACATGATTGCACGCTATGGGGATTTTGTCTTATATCAACCTCGCATGGATACCAAAACCTATATTTTATGGTTTGGACCTGCCGCCTTATTAATCATTGGCGTCGGAGTGGTCTTCTGGATTAGCCGTAAAAACACTGAACAAGCAACGACGACGCCAATCGAAGTCATTAACTTAGATGCTCAGCAACAACAGCAACTCGCAGAGCTACTCAACGATAAAGGAAATTCAGCCCCATGATTAGTTTTTGGCTAGCCGTTGCCACCCTACTCACGCTCACGACCTGCTGTATTTTTTGGCCATTCATACAGGCAAGTAAATCCAGTGCAGCACCCTTGCCCGGTCAGCGCAAAAAAGCAAAAAGCCAAGCTGACGACCAGACGATCGCAGCATTACAAAAGCAACGCAATATTGAAATCTTTAAAGAGCGTTTGCAAGAACTAGAAACTGAATTACTGCAAGGGACTCTGGAACAAGAGAGTTTTGCTTTACTTAAAGTGGAACTGGAGAAAAACCTGCTGAGCGACGTTAGTCAACAAGCACACGCCCAAGAATATCGAAAAATTGAGCTGGCAATGCCACATTGGTTAATTGGCGGCCTGTTAAGTATGGGTGTCATTATCGGCAGTCTAGCACTGTATCAAGTCTTAGGGCGTAGTCCCGATTATTTACGCATGCTTGCCCTGCAGGAACAAGGCGGCAGCAAACCCGCTGCACCGGATTTTAATAAAGCAATAACTATTCTGACCGAAAAACTCAAAGAAGACCCGACGGATGTCAAAAAATGGTATTTGTTAGCCAATAGCTATGCCGCAACCCAGCAATATGACAAATCTGCCGAAGTTTTTCAACGCATCGAACAATTGCTCCCTAAAGATTCTGCCGAATACAGCGCCGTTAAAGGAGCGTATGCGCAAGCGTTATATCTAGCAAATAACGAACAAATCAACGACCCAGTCAGAGCCGCTATAGCGCAAGCTCTAGCCGTTGATCCCCAAGAAGCCAACGCGTTGGTCCTACAAGGAATTGATGCCTTCCAACGTAATGCTTATGCGGAAGCTATTCAGTTCTGGCAACGTGCGAAGGTGAAAGCCAACTCTAACATGGCTGAACAATTTATTAACCCTTCAATTCAAGCCGCCCAGGAACGTTTGGGAATAACGCCTGCTTTGGAAGCACCGCAAGTTGCTACCGCTGAAAAACCCAGTGCGGCAGGTTCTGCAAAACTGACTGTAGAAGTTGATATTAGTAGTGAATTCAAAGCCAAGGTCAGCCCCGAGCAAGTGGTCTTTGTGTTTGCAAGTCCCCGGGGCGGCAAAATGCCTTTGGCAGCACAACGGATTCAAGTGCAAGCCTTACCCACCACTATCACCCTGGATGATAGCAATGCGGTCATGCCTACCGCTAACTTATCCTCCGCAGAATCAGTTGATGTTACCGCAAGAATTTCTTTGTCTGGGCAAGCAAAAGCCCAATCCGGTGATTTTTTTGCCCGTGCTGAAAACATCAATCCCAAGAGCACTAATACTGCGATTAAATTACTTATTAACGAAGTTATCCCTTAGTGCGAGTGCTGTTGGGTGGTTGTCGATGGATTGATACCACCCTAAGCAACTGTATGTTTATAATAGGAAACATACAGGTACTACAAGTAATAGCAACGGTGCTATCTGTGTGCAACTCTAGAAAACCGCATGCTTTGCTACAGTAGCAATAACTAATTATCTAGTACTGCTTTAGCCTTCTAGGACGCGTTCAATTAGAAATACCGATTTAAATTATTGTTTTTTATTAATAATGACTAGTCTGCATTTAGGCTATACTTCTAGCTATTTACGGCTTAGCTGAATATTTTTTATGCGTACCACGTCTTTTTTTATCGCTTTAGTCATCTGCAGTTTTTCCCTCGCAGCCGGATTGCCTGACGCTCCAGTGCTGAACGTGAGTGTCACCGGGCAACAAGTCACAGCTAGCTGGACTAGCAGTAGCATCCCAAGTCATTACTTATTATATTATGCGCCCTATCCTAACCAGTCTCCCATATACACGCTGAACATGGGGCAGGTTAATCGTTTAAGTGTCTCATTACCGCCAGGCGATGCCTATTTTGTTGCAGTGCAAAGTGTTGCGGGGAATACGGCTGGGCCAATCTCTAATATTGAGCACTTTACTGTTCCGACCCAACTCCACAAATCTTGGTACCAACCCAAAGTTGGCGTGAGCTGGCAGATTCAGCTGACCGAGACCGTCAACCCCAATTATGCGGTTGAACTGTATGATATTGATTTGTTTGATTCCAGTAAGGAATTAATCAATCAATTAAAAACCAGTGGTAAAAAAGTCATCTGTTATTTTTCTGCGGGGACTTATGAAAATTGGCGTGAGGATCAAGCAAATTTCGCTAACAAAGATTTAGGTAATCCTTTAGCAGATTGGCCGGGCGAAAAATGGTTAGATATTCGCTCAGCACAGGTTTTCAAAATCATGGAAGCTAGGTTGGATTTAGCTGTCAGTAAGGGGTGTGATGGGGTTGACCCAGACAATGTCAATGGCTACACCAATGCCAGTGGATTCAAGCTAACGGCAAATGACCAACTGCTATTTAATAAAAATATTGCCCAGGCTGCTCATACTAGAGGTTTAGCGGTAGGCTTGAAAAATGATACTGAACAGGTAGACGCTTTAGTCAGTGATTTTGATTTTAGTGTCAATGAGCAATGCCACGAATATAATGAATGCAGTGCGTTAAATCAGTTTATCACTGCGCAAAAACCCGTGCTCAACATAGAATACGCGACTAAATATCGCAGCAATTCTGGACGGCAGTCATTATGTCAACAAGCACTGCAGGCACACTTTAGTACTTTAATTTTACCTTTGGAACTGAACGACCAATTTCGCAGCAGTTGTTAGTCGCCCACATCCCTATTGTGGAGCTGCAGGCAAATTTACGTGATAGAGTTCACAAAAAATCGCGTATCTTTGTAATTACTTTGACAGTATCAAGGTATTTAACCTTCAAATATTAGATAATAGGCACTTACTTAACCGATTTAAAGTTAGACTGCTATCACAACTTTTGGATTTCACTTTAGGAAAATTCCATGATTACTCATTCATTGCTGCGATTTTCTATAATCCTAATTTTTAGTTTATCCAGTAGCTTGCTGCTTTCTTGTGCTTCGCATACCATCCAACAATCCGCCCCACTCAATCCTCATAGCACTTGGATTTTTTTGCCCCTATTGAACCACTCAGATAGCCCTGAAGCAGGTGAACGCATTGCCGACATTGCAGCGACGCTTTTGCGCTCAGAGCGACATATCAACCTGTTACCGACGCAGATACCGATCACTGACGCGCAATTACCTGAGTTGAATACGCAAAAATTGGTTGACCAAGCAATCCAATGGGGAAAATCACAACAATATCAGTATGGTATTGGCGGGAGTGTACAAGAATGGCATTACAAAAGTGGCTTAGACGGTGAACCTGCGGTAGGCATCACTTTTACAGTCGTAGACTTAACTACTGGTAGTATTGTCTGGTCAGCAACGGGTGCCAAAACAGGCTGGGGAAGAGCAAGCCTGAGTGGAACTGGTCAAGAATTAATCAGTGAATTATTTGCTGGATTGCCTTTAACTGAATAAATAATCATACAATTTCATATGCAAGATGCAGAATGGCGCGACATTCAATTCGACACTAAAACCAGTGTAGCCATCACAGAGACCCTCGCCTTAACTTTATTAGGACTCTTACTCGGCTATTGCTTTATGCCAGAAGCCCCATTTTTTTCTGGCTTAGGTTTTAGTTGGTTAATGCTCGGCCCCTCACTCAGTGGGATACGCTATGGTTTATCCTATGCTCTCAACAGCGTTTTATTATTAGTTGTGATTGTGTATGTGAGTGGGCTATACCAACTTTCTTGGGCGCAAGGCACTCCGGTGGGTTTGGGACTTAATTTACTGTTTACTGCGGTGATTGCAGGTGAATTTCGTAATTACTGGTACCGTCGCATCAAACGTTTATATGCGGCAGCAGCCTACCTCAACGAACGTTTAAGTGAAGTGAGTCATGCATTTAATATGCTGAAACATTCACATGATCGTTTGGAACAAATGGTTGCGTCTAGAATTAGTTTACGCGACAGTATTTTGAGTATTCGACGTCAAATTTTGTTATCGCATACCGATAAAGAAGACCTCAATGGTTTGGGTCTGCTTATTCTGAGAACGCTTGCCGATCTAGGATCTTTACAAGGTGCAAGTTTACATGCGATGAATACCAAAACCAATACCGTCAATGCACAACCCGTCGCCTATATTGGCTATCCTACGGTACTGGATCTGCAAAATAACTTGCTCTTAAAGTCCCTGACCAGCCGTAAAACCGTCAGTTTAAAATTAAATTTAATCACGCAAGAAGAAAAGGAACTGCTCCTTGTCATTCCTTTAATAGATGTCTATGGAAAAATTTTTGGCGTAATTACCGTTAATAAAATGCCATTTAGAGCCTTCAGGGAAGATAACATTCAATTATTGTCAATTCTTGGTGGTTATATTGGCGACTTAATGGGCACCAAGTTACACCCAGATCGATTCTTTAAAGATGAAAATCTGATGTTTTTTTATATTCAGTCTATGCGTTGTATGGAAGATGTACTCAATTACAATCTATCTGCGAGTCTCTTAGGCATAGAAATCTGTAATCCCATGTATTCTGAACGACTGACGAATTTAATTGTGCGTCGGCAACGGGGCTTAGACCAAATTCTGCTGCAAAAAAATCAATCTGGAAATAATGTTGCCCTGCTGATTTTACCGTTAACCGATCTTCGTGGGGTGGATGGTTATTGGCTGCGCTTAAAAAGTATTATTAAAAGCGAAACTGGCATTGCCGATCTTGAGATGCTGGGCTTACGGCATGTAACGCAGGTACTTTCAGCAGAAAAAAAATTATTCGAATGCATGCAATGCATCGCTAATGATTTGAATATGGAAAATATATTTTTAAATATGCCCAATGAGTAGCATCGAAAGTAAACCCTCACCGCAACAATTAATAGCATTAATGATGCTACTGATTGCATTTTGTTTACAAGGGTATATGGTCGTGTTTATTGTAAAAAGCGCTTGGTTTGAAGCTTTTTTATTACATATCTTAAGTAGCTTACTGTTCCCCTGGCCGCAGTGGGTATTGCTAACCCCCAAGCTCGAAAAAACACCGTTAATTCTGATTTTATTTTTTATTTTGTGTTTTAGCATTCCATTTATTGCTGGTTTAGCGATCTTAATTACGGTAACTTTGGGAAGTTACTATACCAAACGTCCAACGATTAATAATTTTAATATCATCGAACCCCCAGTCATCCCTGAAAACATTGTAGAAAATATTGCCTATACGCAATTTATTGGAGGTAATATTCGCGCAATTCTGGAATCCTCCACCGAAGAACATGAACGCATTCGCGCAGTCCTGGCGACCCGTAAGATGAGTGATCAAGAAGCCATTCCCATTCTACAAATTGCGCTACTTGACCCCATTGATGAAGTTCGCTTGCTTGCCTATTCGATGCTTAATACCAAAGAAAAGAAAATCAGCAATCTAATTCAAAAAAACTTGAATTTACTCAAGGACAGCAACTTAACCAAAATTGAACGTGCAAGCAAACATCACTATATTGCCGAATCGTATTGGGAATTGGCTTACTTAGGACTCGAGCAAGGCCAAGCTAAAATCCATGTGTTAGAGGCTGCCAATGAGCATGCTATTTCTGCTTCTGAATTTTTTATTACCGATATCGAACTGTATTTTCTTCGAGGTCGCATCACCCTTGAACTTGGACTATATGAACAAACTGCGGAAAATTTCCGTCTAGCGCAACGCTACGGTATGGCAGAAGAAAAACTCGCCCCATACCAAGCCGAGCTTGCTTTTGCCCAACGTCGTTTTGATGATGTTGCATATTTCATCAAACGCGTTAATCAATTTTCGGAGAAAAATACCTTGACCAATATGGTAAACCAATGGCTTTAAATGCAGAATCGGGTGCAGCTGCAAAATCGCAAGAGTTTGTCGCGGATATTTGCTTAATCTTAGAAGGTACCTACCCTTATGTTCGCGGAGGAGTCTCCAGCTGGGTACATCAAATAATTAGTGGCTTACCCGAATTTACCTTTGCCTTGTTATTTATTGGGGACAAAGCTTCAAACTACGGGAGTTTACATTACAGCTTGCCTAAAAATGTCATCAGTTTAACGCAAATTTTTCTTATTCCCGAAGAAGACTCCCCTGAACCCAGACAAAAAGAGGGTGATCCTAAAGCTTATCTAGCGATTAAGAAATTACATAGTCATTTTAGAGAATTTACCTCACCCGACCTGGATAAAATTCTAGAAGATGTAATGCGGCATTTATATGAGTTACAAAGCATTGATTTATCAAGCTTTCTCTACAGCCGAGCCTCTTGGAATTTTATTACTGAAAACTACGATAAGTTTTCGAGCGAAAATTCTTTCTTGGACTATTTTTGGACCATCCGCGCTATGCATGGTCCCTTATTTTCCTTGATCTCCAGTATTGCGAAAGCGCCAAAAGCACGAGTGTACCATTCTATTTCAACTGGCTATGCCGGGCTGTTTGGCGTAATGTTGTACACGCTGTTCCATCGACCGTTTATGCTGACTGAACATGGCATTTATACGAAAGAACGTAAAATTGATTTAGCGCAGATCGACTGGATCAATGAAGTCACCGACCTCTATAGCTCTAGTTTAAACAAAGATTTTAGTTATTTACGTCAGTTATGGATTCGTTTTTTTGAATCCATGGGGCGCTTAACCTACCAGACAGCCAAACCCATCCTCGCAATTACCGAAGGTAATCGCCAACGCCAAATCATGGACGGCGCCCAACCTGACAATGTCTCGGTGATCGCCAATGGCGTTAATTTAAAAAGATTCATGCACTTACGCGAGCGCCCGCATGATCCTCCCCCCATCATTGGCTTTATTGGGCGTGTGGTGCCCATTAAAGATGTGAAAACCTTTATTCGAGCAATGCGCAGTATTTGTACACATATCCCTGCAGCGCAAGCCTGGATCATTGGAGGAGAGGAAGAAGACCCCAAATATGCGCAAGAATGCCGCGATTTAATTGCAAGCTTAGATTTAAAAGATCAAATTATTTACAAAGGTTTCTGTAATGTCGCGGAGGTGATGGCAGAAATTGGCGTCATCGTACTTTCTTCCATTAGTGAAGGACTGCCCTTAGTAATTTTAGAAGCCTATGCAAGCGGTTTACCCGTCATTGCTACCGATGTCGGTTCCTGTCGCGAGTTAATTGAAGGCGGAAGTGATGCGGATAAAGCCCTAGGTTTATCCGGGGCAGTCGTGCCCATTGCAGCCGCAGAAGCACTAGCAGATGAAGTGGTAAAAATATTAAGTAATTCAGAAAAGTGGGAAGCGACCCGTACGGCAGCGATGCGCCGTGTCGATACTTATTTTAACCAAGATCTGCTGTTTGAAAAATATCGCAGTCTTTATCAAACGGTGTTGAGTTCTTCATGGCAGGCATAGGATTTGAACTACGCAAATTACTGCGTAAAGATAGTTTTTTTGGCATGCTGCAAGCCTATGGTTATGCAGGCATAATTAGCTCAGGACCTTGGATTCTTTCGATTTTAGGAGTCATGGCGGTAGGCTTATTGAGTTTATCCCTCAAAACCCAGGCAGTGGATGTCATCAGTTTTTTGGTGTCGATAACCTATTTAACCGCCTTTTCGTTAATTTCGGGGGGTTGGTTGCAATTAATGTTGACTCGCTTTATCGCTGACCGCTTATTTGCCGAAGAGGCGGACCAAATTTTACCCAATTTGATTGGCGCATTATTAGTCACTACCGCAGGTAGCTTTCTGATCGGTATGCTATTTTGGCCATTGTTTGAAGGCACCTCGCTGACCTATCGCTATTTAATGGTCAGTACTTTAATTGTGTTAAGCGACATCTGGGTCTTAGTGATCATGATGTCCGGTTTACGCTCCTACCATAAAGTTTTATATGCCTTTGCGCTCGGTTATGGCTCGACCATTATTCTGAGTTTAATATTACGCCATTTAGGAACCGAAGGCTTACTCGCAGGTTTTTTATTTGGACAAAGCATCATGATGTTCTGGATGCTAGGTTTAATCGTGCATGAATTTCCAGCTACAACACTCTGTAGTTTCAGTTTTTTAGATAAAAATAAAGTCTTTTACAGCCTGACCGCAATTTCAGTGACATATAATCTGGGTGTCTGGGCCGACAAATTTGTGTTTTGGTTTAATCCGATTACCTCTGTTACCGTCATTGGTCCATTACGCAGTTCGTTAATTTATGACCCCCCGATCTTTTTGGCTTATTTGTCAATTATTCCTGGGATGGCAGTATTTTTGTTACGTATGGAAGCAGACTTTGTCGATAAATGTGAAGCTTTTTATTCTGCAATACGCGAAGGCAAAACCTTATCTAGCATCAGAAATTTGAAATATGAGATGATCGAAACCATCCGCAGCAGTTTTTTTGAGATTTTTAAAATTCAAAGTATCACGATTATCATTTTGCTCGTCAGTGCGCATGATGTCTTACAACTCTTTAATATCTCAACCAACTTTCAAATGCTATTTTCAGTCGATTTAGTTGCGGTAGGTATACAAGTAGTGTTACTGAGTATTTTTAACGTACTGTTTTATTTAGATAAGCGCTTAACAGTATTATTTTTAGCGCTGATGTTTGCAGTAACTAATTTCCTGTTTACTTGGTTAAGTTTATTTTTTGAGCCTGAATTTTATGGCTTTGGCTTTGCCAGCGCCATTTTTGTTACCGTGATCGTAGGCTTTGTATTGCTTAATAAAGTGCTGGCACAATTAGAATATGAAACCTTTATGTTGCAAAAATAAGCTGTGAGCTGCCCCACAGCGTATTGAATTATAAAATGTTCAACAAACCAGTTCTAACCTGTGGCTTTAGCCAAGCGATCATTTACCGCTAGCCACTCCATGGTGCTAGGTGGCTGCTCGATAACGATCACATCCAAATGCAAATTATCTAGACTACGCAAGGCCCCATACAATCCTTGAGCATAACTGTCGGCAGCAGCCGTTAACTGTATGCCCTGCCATTGGGAAAGCTCTGCGTAATGACTGTAATGTAAAACTGCGCAACGTTTACCTTGCGCCTTAAAATTCATCAACGTAGTACTAAGATCTGCGGGTGGACAGAGGAGCGCTGGAGTCGTTGGGGCGTAATGTAACGCCAGCATGCCTGGTGCCCGAATAGCTTGCTGCTCTGCTTGCTCGGTAAAGGGTGGTAACTGCACGGTGGTACCTAATACCGCTTCCAGCGCAGCTACACTAATGTGACCTGGTCTAAGCAATCTCGGTTCAGGCGAACTTAAATCAATTATCGTAGACTCGACACCGACCTGACACGCGCCACCGTCTAAAATCAAATCGACCGCATCTCCCAACTCATCCACCACATGGCTGGCAGCAGTTGGACTAATTCGACAAAAGCGATTAGCGGACGGTGCCGCCACGCCCCCATTAAACGCGCGTAATAAGGCTAAGGCGACAGGATGCTGTGGCATCCGAATCCCAACAGTCTCTTGCCCCCCCGTCACCGCCAGTGACACGTCTACTTGTTTTTGCAACACCATCGCCAAAGGGCCCGGCCAAAAGCGTTCAGCCAGTTTATACGCGGCCGCGGGAATATCCCGCGCCCACACGGACAATTGCGCGAGCTCGGCGATATGCACAATTAACGGATGATCCGCCGGACGACCCTTGGCTTTAAAAATGCGTGCCACCGCTTCTGGATTACTCGCATCTGCGCCCAAACCATAGACGGTTTCTGTTGGAAAAGCCACTAAACGCCCTTGCTGTAACAATTGCGCAGCAAGGGCGATGTTGACAGACTCTGCAGGAACAGCCTGGATGTTCTTAGTGGGCATTAGTCCGCCGGAACAATTTCAATTAACACTTCACCCGGATTAGCAGGTTCACCTTTAACGATATGCACGGCTTTGACGACGCCAGCAATGGGTGCGGTCACTTCCGTTTCCATCTTCATCGCTTCGGTGATTAATACCCCTTGTCCCGCAGTAACCTGTTGTCCCACTTTAACCATGACTTCTAAAACATTACACGGCATACTAACAACCACGTCACCTTCAGCTGAAGGTCGCGGACGTTTACTGGAAATATTGTTTTTCACAGCACCCTGGGTACCGCCATCCAAGACCACCTCATCCAAAGTTTCGACCAAAATTTCTTCGGGTACGCCATCCACCATAAAATAAAAATGGCGCAGCATTTTTTCTTTGGGACCCGCACCTGTGACTTTGACATGGTAAGACTCGCCATTCAATGCAATATTGAATTCCGTAGGTGCCTTTTTGACTTCTGAGGATTCTACTGGAGCGACGATTTCCAATGCCTCAGGCACTAAAGTACCGTGTGCGCGTTGCTCTAAGAATTGTTTCGCAACATCCGGGAACATAGCGTAACTGAGCACATCTTCATCCGAAGTCGCTAAGTGGCCAATCTCTTCACGTAAATTTTCAAACTCCGGCTTTAACAAATCGGCAGGACGGCATTCAATAACCTCTTCCTGCCCGATTGCACGCTTACGCAAAGAGCTATCCACCGCCGCCGGGGCTTTACCGTACCCCCCTTGCAGATAACGTTTCACTTCATTTGAAATAGTTTCGTAACGTTTACCCGTCAATACATTGAGTACGGCTTGCGTACCGACAATTTGCGAAGTTGGCGTGACCAGCGGCGGATAACCTAAGTCTTTACGCACTTCGGGGATCTCGCGATAGACTTCTTCAATGCGATCTAAGGCATTGCGTTCACGCAGTTGATTGGCTAGATTGGAAATCATGCCACCCGGAACTTGGAAGGTATGTACGCGGGTATCTACCCCGGTAAACTCACTTTCAAAGCGATGATATTTTTTACGAATCTCTGCAAAATAGCGATTTACAGTTTCTAATTTAGCTAAGTCTAAGCCCGTATCGTAGTCCGTACCGCGCAGTGCGGTTACCAAGCTTTCTGTGGGCGGATGACTGGTGCCGCCAGACCAAGAAGATAAAGCGGTATCAATATGTTCACAGCCAGCTTCTATGGCCTTTAACTGACACATTTCAGCTAGTCCCGAAGTTGCATGCACATGCAGATGCAACGGCACTGAGACTGCATTTTTTAAAGCACTAATTAATTCGCTGGTAGCATACGGTGTCAGTAAACCTGCCATATCTTTGATGGCTATCGAATCGCAGCCTAACTCCGCCAAACCTTTACCTAAGGTGACAAAGCTTGCAATATCATGCACGGGACTGGTGGTATAACAAATCGTACCTTGGGCGTGCTTACCTGCAGCTTTGGTGGCTTCCACGGCGGTTCTAATATTGCGGATGTCGTTTAAGGCATCAAAAATCCGGAACACATCCATGCCGTTATCCGCAGCTTTTTGGATAAAAGCGCGTATCACATCATCAGAATAGTGCCGATAGCCTAAAAGATTTTGCCCACGAACCAACATTTGCAAACGGGTATTTGGCAAAGCTTGGCGCAATTTACTTAAACGCTGCCATGGGTCTTCTTTCAAAAAACGCAAACAGGCATCAAAAGTCGCGCCTCCCCAGCACTCCAAAGACCAGTAGCCGATATCGTCGAGCATGGCACAGGCGGGTAGCATATCTTCAGTGCGCAAGCGCGTAGCAATCAGGGATTGGTGCGCATCGCGTAAAATAACATCAGTGATAAATATCTTTTGCATCGTAGTATTCCTTAGATTACATGCCAGTATGGGCGGCAATAACAGCAGCGATTACGCTGGCCAAAACTTCAGGGCGTGGCTTATTGGAGTAATTGATTAATTCGGGATATTTTTCGACAAACCCGGTATTAAAACTAGCCGCACGAAAATCAGGGTGGCGCAAAATCTCCAAATAATAAGGAATAGTGGTTTTAATGCCAAACAATCCGGTATCACGCAAGGCACGTTCACCACGTTTAATCACATCTTCCCAAGTCAAAGCGCTCACAATCACTTTAGCTAACATCGAATCATAATACGGAGGAATGACATAGCCAGTATAAATTGCCGCATCAGTACGTACCCCAGGACCACCAGGGGCATAATAACGGGTTATGCGTCCAAAGCTGGGTAAGAAACTGTTTTGCGGATCTTCGGCATTCACTCGAAATTGAATGGCATAGCCACGACGCACAATTTCTTCCTGCTTAAACATTAAGGGTAAACCTGCAGCCACACGGATTTGTTCTTCGACAATATCGACTCCGGTAATGGTTTCGGTAATAGTATGTTCCACCTGCACGCGCGTATTCATTTCCATGAAATAAAAACGGCCTTTATCATCGAGTAAAAACTCAACCGTTCCGGCACTGGTATAATTGACTGCTTTAGCCGCCAGTACCGCTAAACCACCAATATACTGCCGTTGTGCCTCGTCTAATTGCGGTGAGGGTGCGATTTCGATCAGTTTTTGATTACGGCGTTGGATAGAGCAATCACGCTCGTACAAATGGATAGTGTTGCCCAATTGATCCGCCAGTATCTGTACTTCGATATGTTTAGGATTGAGAATGCATTTTTCCAAAAACACATCGGCACTGCCGAAGGCTTTAGTGGCCTCAGAAATGACTCGCTCATAATTTTTAAGCAACTCTTCAGCGGAATCACAACGGCGTATCCCTCGACCACCGCCTCCCGATGTTGCTTTCAGCATCACCGGATAACCGATTTTTTCGGCAAGCGCCAAAGCCGCTTCAACGTTTTCTAAATTATCTTCAGAACCCGGAGTCACCGGAATTCCGGCGGCAATCATCGCTTTGCGAGCCTCGGTTTTATCACCCATACGTTGAATGACCTCTGCATTCGGGCCGATAAACACAATGCCTTTTTCTTTACACGCGCGCGCAAAGCCTGCATTTTCCGATAAAAACCCATAACCCGGATGGATGGCATCACAGCCAGTTTGCGCTGCAAGATCGACCAAGGCGTAAACATTCAGATAGCCAGCTAAAGGCTCGCTGCCTATACAGTAAGACTCATCCGCTTTTTTGACGTGCAAAGCAAAGCGGTCAGCTTCAGAGTAGATCGCCACAGAACGGATACCCATTTCAGCACAAGCCCGGATGATGCGTACCGCGATTTCACCGCGATTAGCAATTAGTATTTTGCGTAACATGGAATTATCCTAAGATCTTAAAAATAAAAGCCAAGGAGGGTCAGCAGCAAGCGTTAACCCAATTTAAAACCGGCAAAAAAACCAGCGGAAGCACTGACTCCTTTACTAGTAATACTTGAAAGCCGATCAACTAAAAAGCTGCCGGAAGTTTTAGCAGCATCGGTTGCTGCCGTGGCAGCATGTTGTAAACCCGTGTCGCTAATCTCAACAATGCCATAATATTCACTGACAAACAAGACCACGATAAATGCGCCAGCAACAATTAAGGCAACGCGTAACATTTTTTTGGCAAAATATCCCACGGCCAAGCCAATGACGAACGGTGCTCCGACGTTGCCTAATAAAAATGTGGAAGAAAAAAAATCTGTAGCAACTGACGGATCAAATGCTTTATCAGTCATAGGACTCCTGAAGTTAAATCGTGATTAAGATGGGAAACCAGTCACAACCACATGACAATGCCCTGATTCTCCCGTCTCAGGAATTTTACAAAATCTTCACCCCCTGTACCACCTACGAAGCGTGATTTACTGCAAATAATTACCTATTCTTCTGCCTTAAGCGTCGCAGCACTTACCCTAAATTAGTTTACGAAACCCAATTGAGTGAGTGTGCTTAGTCTATATTGCCCTGAGCACTATGGTTCTAACTCTACAAAACTGTTATAAAACTGTTTTGCGGTCCGCCCACTTCGAGCCCCTCTTAAATGTGCAAACTCTAACGCCGCATGATGTAATTCAGCTCTATCCCCTGCATAGTCCTTAAAATAGCTATCGACAATTTCCAAATAGGTTGGCATCGGCTGCGGATAAAACGCCAACCACAAACCAAAACGATCAGAAAGTGAAATTTTTTCCTCAATCGCATCGGGATAATGTAATTCATCCCCCACTAATACTGTCTCCAAATTCTCACTCATTTTTTCAGGCAGTAAATGTAGACTATTAGAGGTCGCATACAACAGGATATTTTCAGGGCGGCTTTCTATTGAGCCTTCAAGCACGCTTTTAAGTGATTTGTAATGACTGTCATCACTGCTAAATGACAAATCATCACAATAAACAACAAAGCGTTGCGGTAACTCTCGAATGGAATCGACAATTTCTGGTAAAAATACCAAGTCCTGTTTATCGACTTCTACAATCCGCAAGCCTTGCGGATGAAATTCATTCAAAATAGCCTTCACTAAAGAAGATTTTCCGGTGCCGCGTGCTCCCCAAAGCAGTGCAGTATTCTCTGGCTGCCCCACTAAAAAGCGCTGGGTGTTATGCACCAAACGTTGCTTTTGCGCGTCGATACCGATTAAATCCTGCAAACATATTGTGTCTAATTGGCGTACAGGTCGTAAATAAGCTTGCCGCTGCCGCCAAATTGCTGCTAAGTGGGTATTCCAATCTAACATAACTGCCTCCAAGTAAGTTCAAGAGACCACATAGTAGCGCAACTTCTAATTTTACTGCTTGAAATAATTTGAAGACTACTTGCCTTGCGATACACAGAACCCTAAAGCTTAATCTTTATCACTTTGCTGCAAACTGGTGCCTACTATTAAAGAAATGTTTTGCCCCCGGGATCATCAAAACCTCCGAAGCAACAACTACCCCCAAATACCTAAGCCTTGTTTAGTTTTGCAAGAATTCAGCTGAGAAAAAGTTCTTTAGCAGACAAGGATTACCCACTATCAAAATAGCGCG
>SXIZ01000302.1 GCA_005779525.1 Methylococcaceae bacterium | reverse complement strand
GAAGGGATTTTGTGTATGTGGGTGATGTGGTCGATATTAATTTATGGTTTCTTGATCATCCCACTGTCTCGGGTATCTTTAATGTGGGCACAGGACGTAGTCAAACCTTTAACGAGGTGGCAGAGGCGGTGCTTGCTTACCATGGTCGCGGTCATATCGAATACATTCCATTTCCAGAACATCTTAAAGGATGCTATCAAAGTTTTACCGAGGCTAATCTGGAAGCACTTCGAGCTTCTGGCTGCCAGCATCAATTTAAGGCTGTCGCAGAAGGCGTGCAGCTGTATATGGAATGGCTGCATCGTTAAATCTGTTCTAGTTTTCGATTTTGCGCTTAGGCAAAACTCTCCAGAATTCAATGTTCGCGGCACATTCATGTTGCAAATATCCTCTTCTTTAATGACGAACTAACGTCATGCGTATACTCTATACTGCTCTGTTTTATTTCGGATTACCCTTGATTGTTTTGCGTTTATACTGGCGCGGCTTTAAGTCTGCCGCTTACCGGGAGCGCTGGCTGGAACGCTTAGGGGTTTATCATTTTGCTGCAAGCCTGCACAAAACCATCTGGATTCATGCGGTATCGGTGGGTGAGGTTGAAGCGGTCGTTCCCGTGGTGCGGCAGTTACAAATCGCCTTTCCTGAGCAGCGGTTTTTAGTCACTACAACGACGCCAACCGGGTCAGTGCGCGCCCTGGCTAATTTTGGTGAAAGTGTAGTGCATGTGTATTTGCCCTATGATTTACCGGATGTACTTGCCCGGTTTTTCACGCACTTTAAGCCGCTCATTGCCATCTTCGTGGAAACTGAAATCTGGCCAAATATTTTTGCCGCCTGTGCTCAGCGAAACGTGCCGGTCTATATCATCAATGCCAGATTGTCTGAGAAATCTGTACGTGGTTATCAAAAAATTAAGCAGTTTACGTCTTCAACATTGCAGCATGTGACTCTGGTGGCGGCGCAAACTGAGGCGGATGCCGAACGCTTTCATGCGTTAGGGGTTAAGTATGAAAAAATTAAGGTCTTAGGGAATATCAAATTCGATAGTCCGGTGGTTGATAGCATGATTTTAGAAGCTCAGGCTTTAAAATCACAATTATTTGCGCAGCGCTTTGTTTGGTTGATCGCCAGTACCCACAAAGGCGAAGAAGCTTACTTTATTAACTTATTTCGCACGCTACAACAGATTGCACCTGAACTGTTATTAGTTATCGCTCCGCGGCATCCTGAGCGCTTTTTAGAGGTGCGTGATGACTGTCTACGGGCTGGCTTAAAGGTAATTTCCCGTTCGCAACAAAGCCTGGCGCCGTTCGATAACACGCCCATTACAGCCGATGTATTTTTGTTGGATACCTTGGGTGAGCTCAAAATGTTTTATGCTACAGCTGACTTAGCTTTTGTTGCGGGGAGTATTCAGCCGATTGGTGGACATAATGTTTTAGAGCCTGCTGCCATGGCTGTGCCGATTATGTTTGGCCAGCACATGCATAATTTTCAGGCAATTGCTCAAGGATTATTGGCAGTCAAAGGTGCCGTACAGTGTTTGACTGAGCGGGATATCGTGTCTGAATTTACGAGATTATATAAAGATGAGCAGGCGCGACAAGCTATGGTTACTCAGGCCAGTACCTTTGTTGCGCAGAACCGCGGAGCTCAACATAAAGTAGCGGAACTACTAGGTGCTGCGATCATGCGAAACCAACACTAGGCTTTAGCTGAGCATTTCGAGCGATTATTTAACAATACGTAGCTGTGGTTTGGTCGGAGCAGGATTTGATGGCGGTGGCGTAGCATCATTGTCGGCATCGTTGGGGTCAAAAATCATACCTTTACCATTTTCGCGCGCATAGATCGCTAACACAGCTGGCACGGGTACAATGATATGCATGGCTTTGCCAGAAAATCTCGCATTAAATTCAAGGATATCGTTGCCCATTAGCAGTCCTTGGATGGCTTCTGGCTTAATGTTCAGGACGATTTTGCCATCTTCTATGAAATCGAGGGGAAGAATTGCGTTTGGGTTTTCTGCGTCGACTAAAAGATGAGGTGTTAAGCTATTGTCGACAATCCATTCGTATATGGAACGAATCAAATATGGTTTTAGCGAAGTCATTTGGGTAGTTCTGCCATGTCTTTTTCTACATCACTTAAGCTGGCTTTAAATGCTTTACGCACAAACAGTCGACGTGCATATGCATTAATTTCATCGCCTAAGCTTGATAAATCTATGCCAATTGTGGGTAGGCGCCAAAGTAAGGGTGCCATCACGCAATCAATTAAAGCGAATTCGTCACTCATAAAATACGGGCGCGAACCAAAAATTGGAGTCGCTGCAATTAAGCTTTCGCGCAGCATTTTTTTAGCGCGTGCGGACTTTTTTTCGCCAGAATGCAAAATTTCATCGAGTAATTGATACCAATCTTGATCAATACGTTTAATAATCATCCGGGTGTTTGCCCGGGATACTGGATCCATTTGATGTAGTGGGGGGTGGGGAAAGCGCTCGTCAAGGTATTCCATGATGATACGGGCGTCGTACAGGACTAAATCACGCTCTATCAATGTGGGTGAAGTCCCATTCGGGTTAAGTTCCAACAAATCTTCAGGAGGTAAGCTTAGGTCGTAATATTCAATATCTGCGGTAATGCTTTTTTCGTGTAAAACAATGCGTGCACAATGGCTCATTGCGCAGTCTGGAGAAGAGTATAGTGTCATTCCAGATTTACGTGTGTTGATATTTGCCACGAATAACAACCTCTTTAAAGATGAGTAGGGTGGTTAAAACCAAATTATATCACGGAAGACAACGTTTATAGGGTGGGGGTATTATTTTTCAGATACAACTGAAATACTAGATAACGCCAAAATGGTGCACTGATAATGGTTAAGGAGCACGTAACGAAAACATCCTTGTTTTCGTTACGGCGCAGTGCTTAGTGAATGTCTTTCCAGTATTCTTTTTTAAGCAAATATGCAATGACGGTGAACATTAAGATAAAAAATAGGACATATTTCCCCATTTCTTGACGTTCCACTTGCGCAGGTTCGCTGGCATAGACTAAGAAATTCACTAAATCGTCAACAAAATCATCAAATTGTTCGGCGCTAAGTTTTCCACTGCCGTCATTAGTAAGATGTTCAATGACTTGTTTTTGATTTTCCATTTTATAGACGGGGTGTTGCTCGCCTTGCAATTGCCAAAGCATATTGGGCATGCCCACATCCGGGAACACCACATTATTGGCACCCATAGGTTTACTGCTGTCGGTATAAAAGCTTTTTAAATACGTTTTGATCCAATCAGCACCACGCGAACGCGCGACTAACGATAAATCAGGGGGTTCAATGCCAAACCATTTTTTAGCATCGTGTGCATTCATGGCATTCAACATTTTGTCGTAAATTCCCGCGCCGATGGGAGCGACTTCTTTGAGGATATCCGCTTCGGGGATATCGAAATCGCGAGATAAACGTAAATAACGAATATATTTAATCGAGTGGCAGCCCATACAATAGGTGACGTAATGTCCAGCGCCACGCTCTAATGCTTGTTTATTGCTCAAGTCAATATCTGCTTTCTCCAATTTAACAGTTTCCGCTGCAAAACTTACAGTGCTAGAGAGCAGGGCAATGAGTAGTGAGGTAATTAAATTTTTCATATTAATCCTAATCCAAGCTTTCTTTTAGTTTTTTTGCCAGACGGATGGAGACATTAATAATGCCTGTGACATCAGGTTTTCTAGGTAACAGCGTGATCCCACTTTTGGTGGTCAATGGTTGGCTCACCGTCATTTCTTCAAAAGTTGCAATCAAATCTGGAATACGTTCTTCCAGAGAAGGCTGATGCGTTAAACGTGTCGGCTCGGTTTTGCCTTTTTCCCAGCGTGTATATAAAGGCATCAGTAAAAAGAAGCCAAAATAAATCGCGGTAAAAATGCGTGCAAAAGTCGTGGCGGTTGGCGTGGCAGGTTGAGTGCCTAAATAGCCCAGTCCAATAAAGCAGATAACGAACATCAATAAGGCTTTTTTGTATAAACCACCACGGTAACGAATGGATTTAATCGGACTACGATCCAGCCAAGGTAATAAAAATAACACCACAATAGCGCCACCCATGCCAATAACGCCTGCAAATTTATCTGGAATTGCACGCAAAATTGCATAAAACGGGGTGAAGTACCACACTGGAGCAATGTGCTCAGGCGTTTTTAAGGGGTCAGCGGGGATAAAATTAGCATGTTCTAAAAAGTAACCGCCCATTTCCGGCATATAGAAAATGACCGCCGCAAAAAAGAATAGAAACACACCTACACCCACTAAGTCTTTGACGGTGTAGTAGGGGTGAAAAGGAATCCCATCCACTGGATGCCCCCAAGGGTCTTTGGATTTTTTGATTTCAATGCCATCCGGGTTGTTGGAACCCACTTCATGTAAAGCCACAATGTGCAATAACACGAGCATCAATAACGCCAAAGGAATAGAGATCACATGGAAAGCGAAGAAGCGGTTTAAGGTCGCGTCAGACACCACGTAATCACCACGTACCCATAAGGATAGATCGTCACCGATCACTGGAATTGCGCTAAACAGCGAAATAATTACCTGTGCGCCCCAGTAAGACATTTGGCCCCACGGTAACAAATACCCCATAAACGCTTCGGCCATTAAGCACACAAAAATCAGCATGCCAAAGATCCAGATTAATTCACGCGGATGTTTAAATGAGCCATAAAGTAACCCACGGAACATGTGTAAATACACGACGATGAAAAACGCGGAAGCGCCTGTCGAATGCATGTAGCGAATCAGCCAGCCCCAGTTTACTTCGCGCATGATGTATTCAACCGAATCAAATGCGAGGTTGGCATCCGGTTTGTAATTCATGGTGAGTAAAATGCCGGTCAAAAATTGATTCACTAGGACCAATAACGCCAGAGAACCAAAAAAATACCAGAAATTAAAATTTCTAGGCGCATAGTAATGCGCCATATGGTCATTCCATAAACTGGCTAATGGAAATCGGTCCAGAATCCAGTTACCACAATCAGCTAAACGACTTGTTTTCATGCTTAGACCTCCGCGGCGGTGTCGCCGATAATGATTTGGGTATCAGTGATGTACCGATAAGGCGGAATTTCTAGATTGCTGGGTGCAGGTACCCCTTGGTACACACGACCCGCTAAATCAAACCACGAGCCGTGGCAAGGGCAAAAGAAGCCCCCCTTCCACTTTTCACCTAAATCATGCGGAGCTATTTCAGGACGGAATGTTGGAGAACAACCTAGATGTGTGCATAATCCAACCGCGACAAAAATTTCGGGTTTAATGGAGCGTGTCGAGTTTTTACTTTGCACAGGTTGTTGGGATTCATTGGAAAATGGATCGCTCAGCTGACTATCCAGTGAGCTTAAGGTTTCCAAAATAGCGGGGGTTCTATAGAGGACCCACACTGGCTTGCCGCGCCATTCAACCCGAATTAATTGACCCGGTTCAATTTTGCTGATATCCACTGTGACCGGTGCACCAGAAGCCATGGCCTTGGTACTCGGCTGCATTTGGGCAAGAAAAGGGACGGTTAAATAACCCGAACCGACAGCACCTACCACGGTCAAAGCCGAGGTTAAAAACTGGCGTTTAGATGTATCTACACCTTCATTGATCATGATAAAGTTCTCCTCATTGATAGGGCGCACCTCGATGGGTACATCCCTTTATAATTTTATTTACACATCAATATAACACTTCAGCTTGTGGGATTTGAAGCTGAAATTTACACAAATACTTACAAAGTTAAGCGTTACGTGGGACAAAGAGTGCGCAACAAAAAATTATGATAATAAAATCATAATATTGTCATTGTGGACATTTTATAGACTATGTTTTAAAGCATGTAAAAATTGTGTATTTTCTGCTGCTGTCCCTATGGTAACTCGCAAACAATCCTGAAGTAGGCCCCCAGCATGGGCAAGATTTTTAATTAAAACACCGTGCTGTTTTATATTTTCAAACACTCGTGTGGCCTGATTTGCGGGGGTGCGAAACAAGATAAAATTCGCGGCACTGGGGTAGGCCGTAATCCCTTCAAGCGCATTCAATGCGGCTAATAGCAGCGAACGTTGTTCGCGAATGTTCAATATTTGCTGGGCAAAAATATCCGGGTGTGTTAATGCAAAGTGCGCACTTGCTTGCGTTAAGATATTGATATTATAGGGTAGGCGGAGTTTGTTCAGCTCATTAATCAATGTGGCATGGCCGACAATATAACCTAAACGCAAACCAGCCAAACCTAATTTAGAGACCGTACGCATCACTAATACATTGGGATAGTCAGAGACGACCGACATGTAGCTGGAGTCAGCAAATGGCGCATACGCTTCGTCAATTATCACCATCCCAGGGGCGGCCTGGATGATTGCCTTGATTGCGTCGGCATCAAATAAATTTCCCGTTGGATTGTTGGGATACGCCAAAAAAATCAAACTGGGTTGATGCAAGCGAATGACCTCTAACATCTTAGGCAGGTCTAATTCGAAACTGTGGGGTAATAATGGCACCCCCAGAAAGTTCAACTCTAAACTCACTGCAACCTGTTTGTACATCACAAAGCCAGGTTCAGGTGCTAAAACCACAGAGTTTTGCGGTAATGCCATCAATAACAACTGAATAATTTCATCAGAACCATTCCCAAGTAAGACGCCGGATGTCTCTGGAATGGAATTCGTGCTTCTGATCACTGCACTCAATTTTTGTGCTTCTGGGTCTGGATAGCGGTTGAGTTCGCAATTTCGCATGGTTGCAAGCCAAGCATCAATCACTGAGTCCGGCCAATGGTAGGGATTCTCCATTGCATCCAATTTAATCAAATTGCTGGCATCGGCGACTTTATAGGCCGAAAGTCCAAGAACGGCGGGACGAAAAATACGCTGAAGAAAATCCTGTGCGAGCATAAGGGCAGTAAGCTACCAAAGTGAGACTAAATCCTATATTAAAACAGGGTTTATAGGCTTGGCACAAGCAGAATCTGTGAATTCTTGCATGTTTTTAAATGCTACGCATGCTAGACAAAAATAGCGTGTTGCTTAGCTAAAATTTAAGTTGCTGAGTTCAAGTATAATCAGTGTTTTTATTGGATCGTCGGTCTGCAGTAGACTTGTTTCCTCACTCATCTATGTGCTTAATTTTATGCCTAAATCAGCGCCAATAGCGCCTAAAAATGCGCAAAGTGTTGCCAGCGCTGAGTCATTGCCTGCTCCCAAAACGCGTAAGCGCACGCGCAAAGTTGCAAGCAAAATGTCGGTGAAAGCAAAGAAGCATGCCAAAAAATTACGCATAACTCTGGCGTTACTTGCGGTAGAGTTTTTAGGGCTAATCGTTACTTCGGTATCGTTAATTATTGTTTTGTTAGGCTATTCAGCCAATTGGTTTTCAGGTTCACGCTTTTTTAGTAATTTATTGCCGTTTGCCTTAGGAGTGTTGGTGTTGATTTTAGTCGCCGCACTTTTTTTGCTGGGCTGGTGGAAGTTACGCAAATATTGCCAACGAAAAAGTGTCTTTGCATCGCCGATCATTGCAAGTTGTTTAGCTTTAGTGATGGTTTGGTTTAGTATGCAAGATTCTTTTATTCAAGGATTAACACACTATCGAACTCTCGTTGGCGGTAAATCCGAAGCCAGTAAAATGACTTTAGCGCATCAAGTCTATGCGGCTTATCGGCGCTTGGATCAGGCGCAATTACAATTATTAGTGCAGCGCGCACAAAGTTATCATTCAGAGATTGAGGAGGCTGCTAAGGCATTTAATCTCGATGCGCAATTATTGGCTGGCATCGCAGCAACGGAGTCGTCTTTCTTACCCAGACCGAGTAAAGACGGAGGGCAAGGCTTATTTCAGATTACCGCAGTACCGTCAGCGGTGACGACCCGTGTAATCAAACTCATGCAAAGTCCAAAGTTAGATTTAAATAACCCGCGGCATAATGCATTTTTGGCCGCTGCCACCTACAAATATTATTTAGCTGAAATGCATGATGATCTATTTTTGGCGTTGTTGGCTTATAACATAGGGCCTAAAAATGGCGGTTTACGCTTTATTATGCAGCAATATGGTGCACATGATTTCGTAACCATTCAACCTTATCTACAGCAGTTACCTCGTGATTACCCTATACGCGTTCTTTGCCACGCCTTAGCATTTAGAATTTGGCAGCAAACGGGTAAATTACTTGGGTATGAGGAGGAGCATAATGCTTTGCGAATTCAACGAATGGGGGTACCTGGGCTTGAAAATGCTTTGTAAAGTGATTAG
>SXIZ01000301.1 GCA_005779525.1 Methylococcaceae bacterium | reverse complement strand
CACTGTTGCTTGCCAATTCAGACAAACGCGCGGCATTATTTTGAATGTGGCTCTGATCCAGCACAAAAGCCGGGGTCTCTACCACCTTGTTCAGCAATGCGGTTACATCCATAAACTAGACTCTCATTGGCAGTGATATAGCGCAGCTTCAGTGAGCACGCTATGCATAGCAATATCATGAACTTCCCGCTGCACCAAAGTGCACAACTGGGCTTCAAAGCAAATACCGACTAAGTACGCTGCGGGTTTAACCAGCGCCAATAATCGATCATAATAACCCGCACCATAGCCTAAGCGCCCACCGAGTTTATCGAAGGCAACCCCAGGTACAAGGATCAAATCGAGTTCATCCGCTCTGACTAATTTATCTGCTTCCTGCCAGCGTGCCGGAGGCGGCTCTAAAATTCCCCAAGTACCCGCTTGCAGTTCACTGTATTCCTGTAACCACCATAACCCTAATTCGGGATTACCTTCGCGATCAACAGTACAGAAAGGAATAATAATGCGCTTGTCGCTGTCTAAAGCTTGCATCACCGCTTGCCGAGTTTGCACTTCCGAGCGACAATCCAAATACCACATGATCGTACTTGCTTGCTGATAAGCTGCTAAGCCAAAAATGCGCTGACAAATGCTGAGACTAGCTTGCTCTCGATCCTGAAGTGCATTGCGCTGGGCTAATGCTTGCTGACGTTGCCACTGTTTAGTTAAAGACATATCTTCTAGCTACAAGGGATGATTAGCTTAGCTAAACCACCCCCAATACATTGCATAAGACTAAATTATGAGTGAAGGCTAAGATCGCGAAATCCTTAAACTATCTCTTTAGCTTTGGTAAAAGCATTACGAAAATCGAGATAAATAGGATGTTCTGCGTCTAATAACGAAGCCAATAACGCTTGCTGTAATTTATACTTGATATCACCGATCGCTAATGCACCGATAGCCACAGCGGTCGGTGAATTTGGAGCCGTTGCCAAATTCACACCATTACTTTTACTTTTTACACCTTCAATACCTGCAGGCGGAACCGCGTTAACATCCCCCACCACTTTTAAGTTGCGGGCATGTTGCAAAACTTCAGCATTTAACACTTGAATACCGGCTTTAGCCGTGCAAAATATTAAATCGGTGTCTGCGACTATGGCCGATTTTTCAACGACATTCGTTGCGGCCGCCCCTGTTAAACTACAGGCAAAGCGACGGTTATATTCTTTTGCGGCATCTAAAGCCACCTGTTGCGATAAATGATCTACCAAAGTGACTTTTGCACCTGCCAATGACGCAATAATACCCGTAGCAATCCCCACAGGCCCTGTACCGCCAAAAACCAAAGCTTTACAATCCTGCAAACTGAGCGCGTGCACAGTGGCTAATTGTTTTTCTACACACGCTACTAAGGCCGCCGCCGTGGTGAATGCACCGCTGGGATCCGCCAACACTGAAACCTCAAAGGGCGGCACCATCGCTTGTTTGCATTTGGTCAACATATCCATCGCCAAGCCTAAATCACGACCGCCAATAAAGAGTGCGGTGCGCTTAACGCCAGCGGGACTGCGAGAGAAAATCACATCTTGAACCAAGCTATGTACGCTATCAATTTTGACAGTGTTATATGGCATCAAAACATCAAAACCTGCGTCCAACGCCATATTAATATCAAACGGACTATTATGTGGCATAGGATCTAACATGTGCAGAATACTTCTTTTTACCATTGAATTCCCCTAGTTAAACTCAATCACCCAAACTTTCAAACAATTAGACTTTAAGTCAACCTAGTTTTATCTTACGCACATGTTTCCTGCGAAGTCCTCCCACTACAACGAAGGTATAACGCTATGCACCTGTTTTTACATATTCGCGTGCAACAGCGAATGCATGTTCGAAATGCAGATAAACTGCTTTCTCACTTTCAATCATTAATTTAAGTAGTTTATTTTGAGCTTGGTATTTAATGTTACCAATTGCCAAGGCGCCAATGCCCAACGCACCACTGTTCGAACCCGCTAATGGGGCACCATCATGAAAAGCATCTACCCCTGCAATACCTGCGGGAGGCACCGCATTAACGTCGGCGACCACTTTCAGTTGTGGTGCAGCAGCAATCAACTCGACACTTAATAATTCGATACCTACGGCACCCGTGGCAAAGACAACATCCGCGGTTTTTAGATACTCGGACTTATTCGCATCCGCACCTGCCGTAATATTTAATTTGCCATCACCAAATTCGTTATTACATAAATCGGCAATATTTTGGGCACGCTCTAATTGACGGCCAACAATACGCACATTTGCACCTGCTTGCGCCGCGATAACTGCTGCCGCTTGACCGACTGGTCCCGTTCCCCCTAATGCCAAAATATTTTTGCCTGCGAGGGTCGTATTAAAACTACGGTCTAACTCTCTTTCAACTGCAGCAACCATACCCGCAGCGGTGGTAAACGCGCCGCTCGGATCAGCAAATACTGAAACTTCAAACGGGGGAACCATTGAGTTTTTCGCCGTTTTCAGCATGTCTAACGCTTGTTTGGTATCCCGGCCACCAATAAAGATACCGGTATTTTTTAAGCCTTTAGGACTACGCGAAAAAATAACATCCTGCACAAGCCCACGAATTTCACTTGGTTCAACATTAATATAGGGGACTGCAGAAAGCCAGCCTGCATCCATCGCCATATTGACATCGAAAGGACTCAAGTTTTTTGCCGTAGTGAGCATGTGTAGAATAAATGGTTTTTGCATTACGCCTCCTTATGAATAATGGGTTTAGTATAAAAGAAACGCCGAGCCTGAACAATCTATCCTTGAGCACAAAGCAAGATTTTCAAAACTCGGCAGACCCAATTTTAACCAGTACTGACTCTATTAAAGCAACCTGCGTTCACGCTTAACATGAATTTTAGAATGCTTAGTCACGCACGATTTGAAAATTGGTATAAAAACTGTGTTCACTTCCCGGTGCGAGACTGATTAAATCAAACGCGATATTACCTGTTTCAACACAGACAAAATGCTGATAATCATCATCTGCAAAATCAGCAAACTTCTTAGCCGCACCTATCCATGGATTCCATACCACGATAGTCTCATTACCAGGTGAACTGATATGAATTTTACGCTGCAAAATAGGGTCGTGAATAATAATCGGGTTTTTAATATCGGTATAAATTCTATCGACTTCTTCCCCAATTTTCACATTGCCGTGCTGCTCTTTTTGCGTACCCTGATCTAATTTATCAAAATACTCGCTGCCTGCTAAACCCTCGATTTGGATCTGCCCAATCACACCGACGTTAAAATAAGTATGAAACGCTTGCGTAATTGAAAATGGTTTATCGCCCGTGTTTTGCGTACAAAGCTTAAGACCTAAAGTCTTGCCTACCGTGATTTCTAAAGTCAATGAAAAGGGCTGCTTCCAGGTTTTCTCTTTTTTATAACTTTCAAAAAACTGCAAACAAACCGTAGTTTGCGTGCCACTCGAAGCCGTCGAGACGACCGACCAGGCATGATAGCGCACAAAACCATGATTTGGACGTTGTAAGCCTTTAGGATCAGGACCAAACCAAGGCCAACACACGGGAATGCCACCCCGAATGGCTTTGCCATCGGTGTAAATAGACTTTTTACTTAAAAATAACAAATCAGCTTGTTCAGTCACAGGTTTATAGGACAGTATTTGCCCCCCGTGCAGGGCGATGACAGCAGTTGCACTCTGATTTTGCACCATCACATATTGCAACCCACCTTCCACGTTCACAAACTTGACGTGATTGGGAATGCCATGATATGTATTTAATTGCGTAATATCCATCGTATATACCCTAATTTATTGAATTACCGAAAACCTACCACCCAAAACACGTTTAAACTCGATTTGTTTTTCTAGTCATTTGCAATTGCAGATTTAAGTCACTTTATCTCAGGCGTGAGCAAGGTCACCTGACCTTGTTCATCAAAATAAACGGTGACCAGTTGTGCCTTGCGGCAAACTCGAACTTCTTGCAGTTTAACTTGATAAAAATTCATAATTTCAGCATCCGACACAACTTTATTCGCCGCGGGTATAAGCACAGGTTGACGGATAAAGTGGTAGATCACCCAGGCTAAACAGATGCCAATAAGCACCAACAGCGTGATTAAATAAATTTGCAGCAACTGCAGTAGGCTTTTATAGCCGCCAAACCAACGCATTTCATCGGTTAAATTATGATCGCCCAACAACCAGCCACATAAAGTTAAAAATGGCAATAACAAATAAATCCACATTAACCAGCAAATTAACCAGACAGCGATTGCGCCTAAACGTTGGGAGAAGCTTTGTAGCTGCGGTAAATTAATTATGTATTTGTTCATTTGCTGCGTAAGCCTCGATCCACTGTAACCCATAGCGCGCGCTGCCCACGTTTTTTGCGTATGGCTTTCATCGTACCATAAATGGTAGTTCCGACGTTCATCAGCCAATAAATCAAAGGATACCAAATCATCCAATAATAAAAGCGCGCCGTTCCACCGGTCATAATTTCATAACGCGAATCAATGGCCATGCTGACACCAAATTGAAATAAGCAGGTAAAGCTGAGCAACATACTGGTCCAACTGGGACTTAAATCATGCAAAGACTCTTTCGGTGTTTCCATCAGCAATTCAATAGGCGCATAGCTCAGATGCACTAAAATCAAAAATGCCCAAAAAATGCTAATTAAGCATTCAAAATATAAGGGCCACATGCCACGTGAAGACCAGCGAAATAGCGCCCGAAAGTACCGAATTAAAACTTCAGCCCCGCCTTGCGCCCAACGAGAACGTTGTTTCCATAGACCATTGAGGGTTTCAGGCATCAGCACCCAGCACAAGGCATTGGGTTCAAACAGTATAGACCACCCCGCTAATTGCAACTTCCAGCTGATATCAATATCTTCAGTCACCATGTCGTTACTCCAATAACCGACATCATGCAGCGCGGATTTTCTAAAGGCGGCAATAACGCCAGACACGGT
>SXIZ01000300.1 GCA_005779525.1 Methylococcaceae bacterium | reverse complement strand
TTTGATGGGTTTCGGCTATCGCCTCTACCCATCTTACGGGCTCGTAAAAATACGAATTTTATTTTTATAACCTATAAGTTAAGTATCGCGCAGATTGAGCTGCAGCAAGCAGCACAGGCAAAACTGAGTGTAATTCTTGAATACGTGGCTTTGATTTTTCAACATATTATTGCCCCTTATGACTAAGCAGCATCCTAATCATCTTATGGTTGTGTAGCATTAGGTTTCAGGATCTTCATATCCGGGGTGATAAACTATTTGGCAGTTATGTTTTTTGAGCTCTCGATACCAAAGGGCCGCCTTTTCTGGGTCAGTGCTTTGATGAAGAGTAAACAGTTCATTTGCGGCAAGGTAACAACCGTGTTTGAATGCTTTTAACCACATCGGTTCGACAAGTTCAAAATTCTTGAACTCAGGCCAATAATGCCCACAATAAACCGCGCCTAAATAGCGCATTGCCTCTGCGTTGCCTTGTTCAACTTCGTTTTGAAGAACCGACATGGCTTGATTGGCGTATGAGGTAGCTATTTCCATATTTTTTTCCGGTGACCATTCACCGTTGGAGTAAGAACAGTCTGGACGGTAGCGCAATGCAAGCTCGAAGAGAGCAAAGGGATTTAGTTCTGCGGACAGTTTGCGGATGATGGCTTCAGCCTCCTCGGATTTTCCATTCTGCTCTAAATCGAAGGCATACAAAAATTTTTCAATGTCCATCACAGGGAATTTTACTAATAATTAACAATTACCTTAATCATTATTGAATCATACTAAATGGTAGAAAACAATAATCATAAGGAATAAGATCTCCTTCTAGTAGAATCCTAAACTTAGGCGATAAGCGCTCTGAATCCCTAGATCTAACAACACTATTCCAAGGTGATAAACTGGACAGTATCATACGTTGTGCTGCACAAAATTACCCCTAAAGAGGATGAAATGTAAGGATTCGCTTTAGCAATCCACCACAGACGGCGCTCGTATGCGTTGTTTGGCAGGGTGATTTGCTGGTGAGAAACCACCCTGCAGGACTAACACCAGCAGACTTTAGCGGCGATAGGGTTTGAAAAAGGGGTAAACGCGTTTAAGCATCTAAATGACTCGGAGAGGGACTTAAGCTAATTCAAGTTTAAAGACTTTACTGGACATGCCCATCAGCTCAGCAGCATGGCTAAATTGAAAGCCAACTTTGTTTAGTACCCGAATTGAAGCCCTATTTTCAGGGTGAGTAAAACCGATTAACGTTTTAAGCGCGAATTGATATTGGCAATGTTGCACCCATGCCGTGGCAATTTCAGTCGCTAAGCCTTGCTGCCAATACTCAGGTAAAAGCCGATAGCCAAGTTCAAAGTTCTGGATTTCCGGGAAATACATCGGGCCAGCATCGCCAATGGCATTTCCACTACACTTATCCAAGACCAACCATTTAGCAAAACCATAGTGTGCTTGGTGCGCGCTATAGAGTGCAATACTAGCCTGGGTCTCTGCCAGTGAGGCATCCGCACCATGAGGGGTATAGCGCATAACCTGAGGGTTTCCAAACCAGATATATGCCGCTGCTGCATCTTGCAATGTAAAAGGCCTGAGAATTGTGCGGCTGGTTTGGATTGTCGTACTTGGCATCATTATTCACTTTCGAAGTCGAGTGTGTATCGGTGTAAGCATGTTTTGTTGAGCGGTATAGGTTGTTGCTCGTTTGTTTAAAAGCGAAAAGCCATTCCAACCCGAATGAAGCCACTTGTGACGATGTTTGCGCGTAAGCCCGCTTTGTGTGTCCATGCCTTGATCACTTCTTGGGGTTGCATCGCAGGTGTAGTCAGAAGCTTACCGAGTGTTTTACAGGGTTCGCACAGTTCAATGCCATAAAATTGCACCTCACCAATTTGGAAATGCTTGCCAACCAGTTCATTGAGCTGAATCGAACGTGTGACTATGTTCCGGCGGAGGTCACAGGCTTGGATTGATCGACCCGTCATAAGGTTAAAGTTTTCTACCTCCTCTGCGGCTATAAAGGTGATGTTTTGCCCAGGCTTTTTTAGGTGATTAAAATATCGATCACCCATAATTCCTTTACCCGCGACAACTTGAATTGCTGATACAGAAAGTTGGGGTTCCCGTTTTTTGTTGGCGACGAAGATAGCTTCAATCATTTTCACTCCTTATCTATTCGAAGACGGGGCGCATAAAAGAACGTTCATAACTAAAAAAACATTGCGTAGCTTCGTAGTCGTTCATAGCCGCTTGGCATGCTGGATCGTCGGCCGCGGCAGTGCGGTATACCTCATAGTCAGCAAGCGACGGGAATGAAAACAAAGCCAGAGCGATATTGCTTGCGCCTTCGTGAGGCAGCAAGTAATCATGGTGTATTCCGCCAAATTTCTCTACCAGCGGTATCCACATTTTTCCGTAAGTCTCAAATTCTTTTAGCTTAAACGGATCAACTTTATAACGAAGGTAACACCAGTTATTGAAGATCGGTGTTAAGGTCGTATGAGATTGAGACATACCAGACTGCTGCGTAAAGCAGGGTTAACAATAATCATAAGGCAATTGACTTGATTGACCCAGTTTAAAGTATGTAACCCGGAAGGATTAGGGGAATACGAGGCAATGAAGCCTCGAGGCTTCATGGATCAACACCGTTGCATTTTAAGGATTGAGGTCATCAGCCAAATTTTTCTCAAAACAATAAAATGCCTCCAATCGCCTAGGAAAAAATACCCTTCCTGCCACCCGATAGGCTCGACGCTGATAAAGTCCTAACGCGGCGCTATTTTCAGCGTAGGCATCCAATCTTATCCCACTACAATTATGCATGAGCGCTCGCTGTTCAGCAAAATCCATCAATGAGGCTGCAATACCCTGTCCCCAGCAGTGTGGATCAACACACAAACGATGCACAACCAAAATTTTGCCCGTAAATCCCCACGCAACGTTTTGATACTCTAACGGTTGCTCAAAATCCACAGCAATTGTCCCAACAATCTTTGCGTTGGAGATTGCAAGATATAGGGATTGTAAATGAATATCCGCTGCAAACACTTGCCAGCTTGGATAAATATCATCCCATTGCAGGATATTGTCGCTACGCAGCCGTTGGATACACGCTTGCACTAGCGTCATTACATTTGGCAAGTCACAGGGCTTACCTAGTCGAATTTCCACGGCCATTTAAAATATTCCTTATTCTGATGATGTTGGGGATATGCTTTTGGCATTCATTTTTGCTGAGGGCTTGTGACTCTGTCGGCGCAAAATCATCTGGCTTGCAGCGAATCAATATTACGGATTGTTTTCATGCTCGTTGAGCCGCTCCTGAAGTGAAATATTTATATAATCAATAGTCTGTGTGAGCCTCGCTGCCACACTTAAATCGCCTTCCAGTGATAGGACCGGGCAGTTTCTTGCAGCTAGCCATTGGCGCTGTTTTGCCAGGGAACGACCTTCCTCGGTACCCGTGTCGTACTGAGCCGCCCATTTCAGAAAGGCGGGGTCCACAGTCCCAAAGCGCTGTAATTCTCGTTTACGCAGGCGGTCAATGCGTATTTCGGTGGGTAGATAGAGAAACACGATAATATCGAAAGTATTCTCGACAGTTGCTCCCCAACCATCCACTGAGCCAGCAAGTACAAAGTTACTCACGCGTGCAATATCTTCGGACAGTTTCTTTAGCCGTGCATAAGGCGAGTGCTTGGCGATAAACGGTGGTTCAGGTTTAAGCCAATAATAATGGTCACCATCCAAATAGGTGTGCTGAGATAGATGATTCGCCAAGGCAGCAGCCAGTGTTGAGGTGCCAGATCCTGAGGCGCCAGTGATAAGAATGCGCATGTGCGTGCTTAAGTTGGGAATAAAGGTCAAGGTAAAGGATTGTGGATATATTTCATGATCGGGCGATCCGCTATTGCCGTATTTCCGCAATATACTTCAGATACTCTGTATCGCTCGCGTTAATAATTTCCCAGGCGCGCCGGTAGTAGCCTCCAGGTAGCTGACTATCAATAGCCATTACATCGTGTAGGACATCGCTTGCATTTAGCTTGAGCAGCACCGCTTTTTGCAAAGCCAGCAAATGCAGATGATTTTTTGTTCTTTCTGCTTCAGAAACATGTTGCTTTAGAAGCTCGGAAGCCTGCACCGGGTGTTCAGCAAGAAACTCATGCAGTAACTCATGAAAAAGGGTATCCACTTTGTAACGCAACGGTACGGCGGGTTGCTTAAAGCTCTTGAGCGCGTAGCGCATATTAATGCTGATGCCCAGGATGGATTGTGATGGCATATTGCACAGCGTCAAATAGGCGGTAAAATTCTCCTCGGGAAATAACTTACCCGTGATCTCCTCGGTGGTCGCTATCAATTTAGGGCTGATTGCAATCCATTGATCTTTAAACTCTTCCAGACGAGCGGATAATTCCGTTTGCCATTCCTCTTTGATCTCATCCGTTTGAAAAAGCGAGCATAGTGCGTCCAAATTTGGGTTGTAAGTGATGTCTACAACTGGCTGGCCCGCAACTGCGGGGCGCGAAATATTCACCAGGATAGCAAAGCATAAAATTATAGATTTTAAATAAGGTCTAAGCGTATGTAGGGTTTGCTGTTCTGTTAATTGCATGGCTTAGTACTCAGTCAATCTTAATTTGACGGTTTGGTGTCGCTATCGCGACGCTGTTTTAATCGGGTTCTCGCACCCGAGGGCGAAATACTTTCTTTTGC
>SXIZ01000299.1 GCA_005779525.1 Methylococcaceae bacterium | reverse complement strand
TATGAGCATGGTGATGGAAGGCATTACGTTAATCGCTGAACGCCGCAGCCCGGCCTTTATTCGTGAAACCTTGTATTCCTTTATTGCACATCATGATGATGAGTTACAGCGTTAGTTGTGAGCTATCTGGATGAATAACTCGCGCACCCGCAGCAAAACCCACGCCAGTGACGCTATCGATGAAATGTTGAATGCACAACGTAAACACCGCAGCGATAATTGGCTAATCAGCTATTTGGATGTCTTTGTGCTAGTCGTCATGTTAATGGTCACTTTGCTGTCACTGACCGATAACAACAAAATAAGTGCGCCAGCTAAACCAGAAACAAAACCCGCTAAAATTCCAGCAGTTGTTGTGAGTCCTAAACCTGTAGTCACACCCCCTAGTTTGGCAACACCTGCAGCCGCTGTACCACCAACTCCACCCGCACCCCCAGTCTCTGAGGCGAAATTAGCCGAAAAACAACTACAAACCGAACTGGAAGAGAAAATTAAACGCATGGGATTAAATCAAGCGATTGCGCTGAAAGTCAGCCAAGGCTATGCGCAGATAGATATTCAAAACAAAGTGTTATTCCGCTCTTCGGATGCCGAATTGACGGAAGCAGGCAAAACCTTATTAGCGCAAATTATTCCTATGCTTAAGGAGTCTGAAGGCCTGATTATCATCGAAGGCCACACCGATAATCGCCCAATTCATACCGCCCGTTTTATGTCTAATTGGGAATTAAGTGCTGCCAGAGCGAATAGCGTTTTGCATTTTCTCGCCTCAGAAGCTATTGATCCCGCAAGACTGCATACCTCGGGATTTGCAGATACCAAACCTTTGGCAGACAATGATACCCCCGAAGGACGGGAAAAAAATCGCCGAGTCAATATCATGATTAAAGTTAATGATAAACTTCAACAATTAGATATAAACAATTAATTTAAAATGTACTATTATGTAAGGCAAATTAGGCATGGATAACTATCACAACTCTAAAAAAGCCCGACGTATCGCCGCCATCGTATATATTATTTTTATGGCATTTATATTAGGTGGTACCTATATTTCGGAGCAACAAAAAGCTCAGGCCCAACCGCAAGAGGCGAAACCAACATCGCATTAAGCGTTCATCTTAGGTAAAGCAGGCTGTGCTAGACTGGCTTAATTGTAAATATCAGCATCTTGTCGTATCACTACGCTGGAGAGACTTATGAATTATTCTCGCATACTCTGCATCAGTATCCTTCCGTTGGTCGCGCTTAATTTGTGTGGTTTTAAAGCAGTAAACCGCGTAAAACCGCCTATTGTCGAAGCCCCCCCTGCACCTGAAGTCATCCCACCCAGTAAACCCCTAGACTTAACCGTCCACATCGATAAAAACAGTTTTATTAGCAATCAAAATATCCCCAACAAAGCCCCCAATTTTGTTGAAAAAGAAAAAAATAAACAGCAGACTTTACAACTCGATGGCCGAGTATTGATGTCACAAGAACTGGAAGCTGAAAAGCGAAGAACCATGGACGGGGCTGGAATCGTTCTGAAAGTTGTGCCCTAACAAGCGGACAAATTCTAGGGCAGTGACGGATTGCTGCGGGTGATATGCAACTCATGTACTTAGAAAACACTAGACTTCATAGACCGCCGAAAACTTTACTCCTCCCCTGAAATTCAACTATAATTCATAGAGATAGCAACAATTTTTTGGGGAGGACAGACACATGACGGACGCAGAATTAAAAGAACTAGTAGCAAGCTTGGCGATTGCCCAAAAAGAAACTGACCGACAAATCAAAGAAACCGACCGTCAACTTAAAGAAACGAATCGCCAATTACGTAAACAAATCCAAGAACTGGGTAAACAAATTGGCGGTTTAGGGGAAAAATTTGGTGGCTTTACCGAGGGTATGGCGTTTCCTTCGATGACTAAAATTCTGTCAGAACAGTTTGGTATGGAAGTCATTACCCCACGAGTCAAAGCGAAAAAAGGAGGCGAACATCTAGAACTCGATGTATTGGCCTATGCGAACTCCACCCGTAACGAAGCCTATATTGTCGAAGTCAAAAGTCATTTACGCCCCGAAGGCCTTGAACAGATCCAACAAACTTTGCAACGTTTTCGCCGCTTTTTTCCAGAACACAGTGATAAAAAACTATACGGCATGTTAGCCGTGGTCGATGCACCCGAGCATTTGCGTCAAGAAGCACTCAAACGTGGGATCTATATGGCGGGTATCCACGATGAGCAATTTATCATAGAAACGCCTGCGGATTTTGTAGCGACCAGTTGGTAGGCGGCGCAGAGCTAGGCGTAATCGAATTTACCCAATTACGCCTGTCTACCTTCCCCCAAACCCAGAGTGCTTAATTAAGCATAGGTCGGCTGAAATGCCTGTTCAGGATTAGCCACTGGACCATTACCATCCCAGTAGGGCGATAATTTGCGTAATTTAGCGACGATATCTGGCATCACGCGCAACACCTCATCCACTTCACTCATACTGTTATAACGTGAGAATGAAAAGCGAATCGTGCCATGGGCAGCTGTATACGGAATCTGCATCGCCCGCATCACATGTGAGGGTTCTAATGAGCCCGAAGTACAGGCAGAACCGCTCGATGCTGCAATACCTGCTTTATTTAACAACATTAAAATTGCTTCGCCTTCGATATACTCAAAGGCAATATCCGTAGTATTAGGTAAGCGATTATTCAAATCTCCGGTAATAAAACAATGCGGAATAGCCGCGATAATCCCCTGCTCCAACTTATCACGCATGGCTTTTACTTGGGTATTTTCATACTCCATATGTTCCATAGCCATCTCACAGGCTTTACCTAATCCTACGATAGACGCTGAATTTTCAGTGCCCGCACGCCGCCCACGTTCTTGATGTCCACCGCGCAGCAATGGACGGAAACGAGTCCCACGGCGCAAATACAACACGCCTATGCCTTTGGGCGCATGCAGCTTATGCCCGGACAACGATAACATATCAATTTTAGTGTCTTGCAACATCATGGGAATTTTGCCGACCGCTTGCACGGCATCAGTATGGAACATGACCCCAGCGGCATTCGCCATTTCTGCCATTTCCACCACCGGAAAGATGGTTCCAGTTTCATTATTGGCCCACATTACCGAGACTATTGCTACTTGATCAGACAACATATTTTTGTAGGCTTCTAAATTCAAGCGCCCACATTTGTCCACAGGCATGCGATGAATGGTATAACCTTCTTTTTCCAAATTTTCACACAAATTTAAAATCGCCGGATGCTCTACCGTCGTGGTAATAATCTCTTTACGATTCGGCTGGGCTTTAATTGCCGATAAAATTGCGGTGGAATCCGACTCGGTGCCGCAAGAGGTAAAAATAATTTCCGAATCGTGTTCTGCACCCAGCAAGGTCTGCACTTGAGTACGCGCTTTTTTGATCGCGCGCGCGACCCCGTCAGCAAAACGATGGATGGATGACGGATTGCCAAACTGCTCGGTAAAAAAAGGGATCATCACATCGACCACCGCGCTATCCACTTTGGTCGTCGCATTATTATCCAGATAGATATCAGGCATGACTGGCCTCCTCAATCTGTACTAATTTGTTCGCCGTTGGCATTTGTGAAGCCGGTACGACACGAATAAATTCGCCCATCACTTCCATCAAACGTTGCTGAATACCCGCAATCGTCATCGCCGCCATTTGACAACCATTACATGCGCCAGTCATATTGACATAGGCGATATTGTCTATCACTTCTACCAATTCAACGTCTCCGCCATCCGCCATCAGTTGAGGACGTAAAGCATTCAACACTTCTTCAATTTTTTTGATACGTTGCAAATTCGTTAACGGTTTTTTCTCCGCAACCACAGCAGCCGGTTTTTCGACTGGTGCGGCATGCGGGTCGAATGCCTCACCGCGCTCTTTCAGAACTTTTTCCAAAATGGCTTCAATATCTTCATGACACGCAGCGCAACCACCACCCGCTTTGGTGTAGTTAGTCACATCTTCCACGGTGCGCAGTTTATTAGCCCACACCATTTCTTCAATCATGACCGCATCAATCGCAAAACACTTGCAAATCAACGCGCCTTCTTCATGATCATCGGTCCACACTTCACCGCGATAATTAGCAATCGCCGCTTGTAACGCTTCACGGCCCATCACCGAACAATGCATTTTTTCTGGGGGTAAACCGTCCAGTTCTTTAGCGATATCTTGGTTGGTCACTTTTAACGCATCATCAATCGTCATCCCTTTGATGATTTCGGTCAGCACCGAGGATGATGCAATCGCCGAACCACAGCCAAAAGTTTGAAAACCCGCATCTTCAATGATTTCAGTGTCATCATTGACTTTTAAGGTTAAGCGCAAAGCATCACCGCAACTAATTGAGCCCACTTCACCGATAGCGTTAGCACCTTCAACGGCACCCGCATTTTTAGGGTTAAAGAAATGGTCTTTTACTTTATCTGAATAATCCCACATGATTAAGTCTCCTTGGTGTT
>SXIZ01000032.1 GCA_005779525.1 Methylococcaceae bacterium | reverse complement strand
GTTACACGCATTCCTTAGGCCGGGTTCGAGAAATTTTCGAAGAATTGAAAATATCACCCGATCCAAATACCTTGAATAAAGAGCTTGATACCATGGTGTATCGCTGCCATTTGCTTAAATGGAGTTTTGGCTTATTGTTGTGCAGTGCGCTCAGTAGCGGCATCTTTCTTTTAAGCGCAATATTATCACGCTTTTGGGGGATAACGATGGATGAAGTATTATTGGTTGCCGTGGTGGCTAGTGTATTCTTTATCTTTAGCTCCATGGTTTTTTTATTTGCCGATGTGCTCGCGTCCTTGAAATCTACCTTGATTCATATAGGTCGCCGCCGCTCTTGAGAGTACTTCCTAGCTATTATATGAGCTGAAATTGTCTAACGCTAGAAGATTTGTGCCTTTTTTAAAGTCTTGTGTTTAAGCAGACTTAGAGTGCTTGGTCGAAGGAATATTACAAATTTTTGATAAGATATTAGTATGAGTTTTAAGTGCGAAAGCGAGTACCCTTAAAGTTATCTGTTGAATTTTTGAGTATGTGTTTAATGCATGTCATTTATTAATGCTGTGAGGGCTGAGTAATGTATACCAAGGTGAAAAATAATGAAAAACCCTATTAAAACTATTGGATGGATCTTGATAGCACTTTTAGGTGCGAGTGTTGTGGGTGGGATAGCCATTTATCGGGGTGAGAGTATCAATGCCTTGTGGTTTATTGTTGCCGCTATGTGTATTCATGCGATTGCCTATCGTTTTTACAGCGCCTGGATTGCTAGTGAGGTTTTGACGGTAGATTACACCCGCGCGACACCTGCAGAACGCTTAGAAAATGGTCGTGATTTTATTCCCACTAATCGTTGGATAGTTTTTGGACACCATTTCGCCGCCATCGCAGGCCCAGGACCACTGGTTGGTCCAACCTTAGCAGCGCAGTTTGGATATTTACCCGGTACCTTATGGATTTTATTTGGGGGTGTACTCGGCGGGTGTGTTCAAGATATGGTGACCTTGTTTTTGTCTACTCGGCGTGATGCCAGAAGCTTAGGACAAATGGCGCGTGATGAACTCGGTCCCTTGGGGGGAAGCGCGGCCTTGATTGGGACCTTCAGTATTATGATCATTTTGATTGCGGTATTGGGATTGGTGGTGGTAAATGCCATGAAGCATAGCCCGTGGGCTACGGCAACAGTGGCGGCGACCATTCCTATCGCCATGCTGGTTGGGGTTTATATGCGTCAAATCCGTCCAGGTGAAGTTTTAGAAGCCTCGGTGATTGGCGTCGGATTATTACTCTTAGCGGTCGTCGGAGGGGGATGGATAGACGCTGATGCCGTTTGGCGTGCTGCATTTGATCACGACGGTTTGACCCTTGCATGGTGCATTATGGCGTATGGATTTGCTGCGGCTATCTTACCTGTGTGGCTACTGTTGGCCCCGCGAGATTATTTATCGACTTTTGTGAAACTCGGGACCATCTCATTACTGGCAATTGCGATTATCGTCTTGCGTCCCGAGATTAAAATGCCCGCAATTACCCAATTTATTGATGGAACCGGGCCAATTTTCGGCGGAAAATTATTTCCTTTTGTGTTTATCACCATCGCTTGCGGTGCAATTTCAGGGTTTCACGCGCTGATCGCTTCTGGAACTACACCAAAATTCTTAACCAATGAAGCGGATATTCGTATGATTGGCTATGGTGGGATGCTATTAGAGTCCTTTGTTGCTTTAATGGCGATGATCGCTGCTACGGTCTTGGATCCGGGCGTGTATTTTGCGATTAATAGTCCGGCCGGGGTGGTAGGCAAAGAGGCCATTGACGCCGTCGCTAAAATCTCTGCTTGGGGCTTTCCAGTGACGGTTGAAACCATGAACATGCTCGCCAAGGAAATGGGAGAAGCCAGTTTGTTTGCGCGTACTGGCGGTGCACCGTCGTTAGCAGTGGGTATGGCGAGTATTTTTGGCAGTGCCTTTGGTAACAGCTTGCTAGCACTGTGGTATCACTTTGCGATTATGTTTGAAGCCATTTTTATCTTAACCACCCTAGATGCCGGCACCCGGGTTGGGCGCTTCATGTTGCAGGATATGTTGGGTAATATTTGGCCCAAGCTAGGTGAGACTTCTTGGGGGCCATCCGTTGCCTTGACTAGCGCCTTAGTCGTCGGTGGCTGGGGATATTTTTTATATATTGGTGTGATCGATCCCAATGGCGGAGTGAATATCCTTTGGCCATTATTTGGGATTGCTAACCAAATGTTAGCCGCCATTGCGTTGTCGGTAGCCACTGGGATCTTGGTGAAATCTGGCAAACTTAAATATGCTGGGGTGACGGGCTTCCCGCTGCTCTGGTTGGTAATTGTGACCACCACTGCCGCGTGGCAAAAAATTTTTAGTGCAGATATTAAGCTGGGATTTCTTGCTGCTGCCGAAGATTTAAGTCAAAAATTGCAGTTGGGTGTTTTAGCGCCTGAAAAAATCAGTGCGGCGCCACAATTAATTTTTAATTTAAAACTCGATGCAGCCATAACCATATTTCTAGTTCTATTATTATGGTTAATCGTATTTGATATGTTGCGCGTCTGTCAGCGCTATTTAAGTGGCAAGCCAGTGTTACCTCTGACTGAAGTGCCGCGCATTCCCAGTCAGTTTGTAGAACAATGGGTAAGAGATTAATGCAAATGCTAAAAAAATTCTGGGCCAGTGTGCGCCAATTATCAGGTGACGATGCCTATGAGCGCTATTTGGAGCGACATGCGTTGTGCTCAGACTGCACTTGTTCGTCAAGCGCGCCGATGACTAAAGCCGAGTTTTTTCGGCAGTGGCAGGATGCCAAATGGCAAGGCATAAAACGGTGTTGTTAATTCTGAGGTATCTGATTTTTGGAGTAGTGACTTTAGGCTACTGCCCACAACTAAGTGCAGACCAGATTTATAAGTGCATTAATGATAAAGGCGTATTAATTTACGCCTCTTCTCCCTGTCCCAAAGATGTCAAAGCGCTCTCTTCCTGGGCGGTAACCGCTAAGCCTTATCAACCGCAAGCCTCCGTACTTAAACCCGATAATAATGGTCATTATCTAGTCGACGGTGCAGTCAATGGGCAGGCGGTAACATTTCTCATTGACACTGGGGCGACGTCAGTGGCCTTGCCTGCTTCGGTGGCCAAAGACGCTCATACCGATTGTAAAGAAATGGTGGAAATCGACACCGCGAACGGTTCCACGCAAGCTTGCCGCGTGACGATTACACATCTAAGATTCGGCGTTTTTAAGCTCGATAATGTCGATGCGGTGATCGCGCCAAATCTTAATCAGCCGTTGCTGGGGATGAGCGTGTTAAAGCAATACAAAATTGCGCAAGAGCATGATGAGATGCGCATCTCAGAACGTCCCTGAAGGTTGGCAACAACTACAATACACGCTGCTACGTCCGTTAATGCGCACTTCGATCAACGAGGTGGCGCACACCTTACAGGGCTCACCTTTGCGGCCATAAACATTTAGCTGCTGCTTAAAATAACCTGGTTTACCTTCCGAATCGGTAAAATTCCGCAGGGTGGTGCCGCCCTGACGGATGGCCTGACTTAATATTAATTTTACCTGAGCAGCTAGGCGTTCATAATTTTCTAAGCTGAGTGACGCTGCCGGGCAGAGTGGATTAATTCCGCTATTAAAGAGCGCTTCATTTGCATAAATATTGCCTACGCCAGTGACCACCTGCTGATTCATTAACCATTGTTTGATCACTTGTTGGCGCTTGCGACTCATTTGATATAAATAGTCGCCATTAAACTCCTCCGCTAAAGGTTCTGGGCCCAGTTTAGCGAGCAGAGGATGTTGCCAAGGCGCAGTCCCTAGCCAAAGAATACTCCCAAAGCGACGTGGATCGGTGTAGCGTAAAATGCATTCGTTAAACACAAAATCGACATGATCATGCTTTAAGGCCTCTTGCTTGCTGGTTAGAATGCGTAAACTGCCCGACATGCCTAAGTGGATCAATACACAACCCGTTTCAAAAAATAACAACAGATATTTTGCCCGTCGCTCAATTTTATGTAAGATTTTGCCTTGCACTTGCCGAGCTAACTCGTCAGGTATAGGCCAACGTAACCGCGGTTGACGAATAATTAGCTCGGTCACAGTGTGTCCGATAATATGGGGACTGATGCCACGTAAGGTGGTTTCAACTTCGGGTAATTCTGGCATTTTCTTCTAAACAGCAATTAATTAACAATGATCACAATTATACAGAGAGTCCGCTCCGCATCCGTGAGCGTCAATAATATTTTAGTAGGCAGTTGCGGACACGGGATTATGGCCCTGGTGTGTGTTGAGCCTGAAGACACCGAGAAAAATGTACAGCGCTTGTTGGAACGCATTCTAAATTATCGGATTTTTGCTGACAGCGATGACCGCATGAATCTGAGCCTCCAAGATATTCACGGGGGATTATTATTGGTGCCACAATTTACTTTGGCGGCCGATACCCAAAAAGGCAATCGTCCCAGTTTCACTAAAGCAGCGCCGCCGGAAAAGGGGCGGGAATTATTTGTATATTTACAGGATTTAGCGCGTGAGCAATATCCGGTGACGGAATTTGGGGTCTTTGGCGCAGATATGGAAGTTGCTTTAGTGAATTATGGTCCAGTGACCTTTACTTTGAGAGCCTAATAGACACAAAGTTTTACCTAAGTAGTTTTAGAATAACTGGCTACAAATGCACTATCTGCTCGCGTAAGTAATGATGTTTCGTCAACAGCAAAACAGCAACAGTTGTGCAGTGCACAACAATGATGACGGTTAAATTTTTTAGTGAGCTGTTGCAAAATTTGCTTTAGCGCTTGCGATTAGTGTCTTCTAATCTGAAATGACATTATGATACTTATTTAATAAATCTGGCGTTGAAATTGCTTTGTTAATATAAATTTTGATGTGTATGGATTGCAATTTTTATCTCTTTACACTGGCCCGAAATAATTTATTTTTAAGAGCATTTTCATGATGATTTTGACCCCTGTCGTTCTTATGTTGCGCACCTACCAGCACGTAAGCCTTATTTCACTCCTGATAATTTTAGTGCTTACCACTTTAAGCAGTGGATGTGCCACAGTTTTTACCCAAAATAGTGTTGCGAAGCGGGCACCGAGTGAGCGTATGTTAGGCTTGCAGACACATCTAAATAACGCTGCTACCTTAACGGTGGTGCGCCATGAAGGCGCGATTAGTAATGCTTGCTTTTACGCGCTGTCGATTAATAAAAAGCTTGTGGCGCGTTTAGATTTAGATGAGTACGCGCAATTCTTTTTGCCACCGGGCAAGCATACAGTTGAAATTGATAGAGATCCGCAAGGAAATTTCTTGTGTGAAGGTGGTGCTGGAACGAATGCAAGGCAATGGGAGGTTGACCTGAGTGCAAATGACGAAAAAGTCTATCATTTTGCAGTTGGCAGTGATGGCAAAATAACGCTTCAGGCCGCCAAATAATTGGGATTTATGCTCTGCAGCAAGACGTTAGGGCTGCTTACTTCTGATGCTGGTGAATTATCGCAATCGGTTGTCAAAAATGAAGTTTTGTATCCATTGTAATTGCTGGTTCACTGCGCCAATGGGTTCTAAGCCAACTTGGCGACGACGCCAATTGACTTTCTCGGGTTCTCTAAGATTTAAAGGATAGGTTTTGCCTTCGGCATTGACTAGAAATTGCGTGCCATATTTTTGCTGTTTTCCCGTGAGTAATAATACCCGGTCTTCCAAATACGCTAAGCACCAGCGTTCAGCTTCCCCTTGCAGAACTGCTCTACGCATTAAATTTAGGCACTTACTCATAAAATTTAAATCTTGTACAGCATGCAAAACTAGCATCCAGGCTGCTTGAGCACCGTCTTTACCGACAAGACTCATACCGGGCCAACCATGCTGTTCGATGATTGCGCGGATATCTGCAGTATTTTTTAAGTGTATTGCTTCGATTTTGGGATGGTAGTCGTCGGTCTTTAATTCACCGTTAGTAATCAATTCTTCGAGTACGTTTAAATTTTCTGACTGCATATTTAAAAGCTGAGTTCGCAGCTCTTGATTAAATTCCTTGAGCATGAGATTCACCGTTGTGGT
>SXIZ01000298.1 GCA_005779525.1 Methylococcaceae bacterium | reverse complement strand
TAGAATTTACCCTTCCTGGCATAGAATTGGATTTTGGGGGGATCGTTAAGGAATATGCAGCAGATCGTGCCGTGAGCCTTTGTTGGGCGCAGAACGTACAGCATGGGTTTGTGAATTTAGGTGGAGATATTAAAATTATTGGACCGCGACCAGACCAGCAGCCCTGGTGCATAGGCATTCGTGATCCACGGCATCCGACGAGCACCTTGCAAAATATTTTTCTGCGTAGCGGCGCGGTTGCCAGCAGTGGCGACTACGAGCGTTGTATTAGGATAGATCATAAACGCTATGCGCATGTGTTAAATCCATTTACAGGGTGGCCAGTGCATTATTTGTCTGCTGTCAGTGTGGTCGCCGAGTTTTGCGTATTAGCTGGCAGCGTGGCCACGATTGCGATGTTAAAAGCCGATGCCGGGCCGCAATGGCTAGCAGAGCTCGGTTTGCCGCACTTATGGGTGAATGAATTCGGCGAATGTGGTGGTGACTTAAGTAATACTGAAACTTAAATTTTCCAAGTTTAAGGATTGCTTACGCTAAGGTGCTTCAATCGCCAGCAGTTTGCAATACACCCTGTTTCCATTGCGGAAAGTTCAAGCCACTTAATTTTAGCTGGCGCATTAAGTTAGGACCTTGATAAAATCCAGCTTTCCTACTATCTTTACAGCAGTATTTGTTATTCAGTGTGAGCATGGCATAGTGCTACTATGCGCGATTCATCAGGCGTTATTGTGCTTGGCGGGCACAACTTTCAGGGTCGTTAGGTACGCATATTTAAGCGTTTAGCAACATCATAGTAATCCATTTCAATAAATTAGTTCTAAGTCAGTTAAGAGGGTATTTATGGCGACATTAGTGTGGTTGCAAACGGGTTCCTGTAGCGGTGACACCATGTCTATGTTGTGTGCGGATAGCCCATCGGTGGAGGAACTGACTACAGGCTATGGACTTGAAATTCTGTGGCATCCGTCACTATCGCATGTGCCAACGCAAACCTTCGATCATCTGCTCGATGCTATTTTAGCTACACGGCAAACCTTGGATATTTTATGTATCGAGGGCAGTATTATGACTGGCCCGCATGGTTCAGGGATGTATGATACTTATCGTGGGCGCCCTAAAATGCGTTTGATTCAGCAATTAGTGGCGCAAGCCAAATTTGTCGTCGCTATGGGGACTTGTGCGGCGTTTGGTGGTGTGCACGCTGCGCCACCCAATCCTACTGATTGTGTCGGTTTACAGTTTGATAAACTGGCACCCCATGGATTATTACCTTTGTCATGGCGCTCCTCGGGTGGTTTACCGGTGATCAATGTTGCGGGTTGTCCGGCGCATCCCAATTCGATGACTAAAACCCTGGCAATGTTGCTTTCTGGAATGCAACTAGAATTAGATTCACTGAATCGTCCAACCATGTTTTTTAAAGCCATGGTGCATCAAGGCTGCACCCGTAATGAATATCATGAATATCATATCGAAGAAACCGAATTCGGCGGCAAAGGTTGCATGTTCTATAATTTAGGCTGCCAAGGACCAATTACCTTAAGTAAATGTAATACGGAGTTATGGAATAACCGCAGTAGCAAAACTCGGGCGGGTGTTCCATGCTTTGGATGTACTTCACCGGATTTTCCGTTGGATGCTGGCTTATTTAATACTGAAAAAATCGGCTCTATCCCGCTGAATTTACCCTTAGGGGTCGAACGCTCCAACTATATTGCCTATAAAAGCTTGGCGCATGAGGCGGCACCAGATCGCTTAATTCACAAAGAAATGGATGTCTAACATGGCCAAAAGAACGATCCAATTAGCACTTAATCGGGTAGAGGGGGATTTAGAATTTCAGCTAGAGCTGGAGGCAGGTAAAATTGTTGACGCTCGCTGCGTGGGTACGCTGTACCGGGGTTTTGAGCAAATCTTGATTGGGCGTAACCCCTGGGATGCCTTAGTGATTACGCCGCGGATTTGTGGAATCTGTAGTACCGCGCAGTTACTTGCTACCGTCAAGGCCTTAGAGCATATTGGAGGTATTACCCCGCCACCCGCGGCGGTTAGAATTCGACATTTATGTTTAATGGCTGAAATTGTGCAGAATGATTTACGCCAAACGTTCTTATTTTTTACCGCAGATTTTTGTCATCCAAAATATGCGCAGCAGGCTTTCTTTGAGCAAGCACGTTCGAATTTTTTACCGTTTAAAGGCCGCATGCATTTGGAAGCATTGCAAAATTCTCGGCATATTGTGGAGCTGATTGCGTTGTTCGGTGGGCAGTGGCCGCATTCCTCATTTATGGTTCCAGGAGGGGTCACTCATCCAGCGAGTGATAACCAGATTATTGATGCGCTCACGATTCTGCAGCAATTTACGCGCTGGTTTGAGCAACGTGTTTTGGGTTGTAATTTAGAGGTGTGGTTGAACTTAGCAACTTACGATGATTTTTTTAACTGGTTGAGCGCTAAAGCTGAACATGCTCAGAGTGGCATAGGCCAATTTACGTCAATCAGTCGGGCGTTGGGATTACATACACTCGGTCAAGGTACGCCCTATATGCTCAGTTATGGTAGTCTGGATACTGCTGATTCAGTGCGTGGGCATCCTTTAATGGGTCAAAACTTAAATAATGCGGGTTGCTATAATGGCATAACGGGCTTGACAGAGGCGCTTGACCAAAACGCCATTAGTGAGCATGTGCAATACTCTTGGTTTCAACCGTATCCTGGAGGTTTGCATCCTTCCAAAGGGGTTACTATCCCTGACTATCAACCACATTCAGAACGTTACACGTGGTGTAAAGCGCCGCGCTATCAAGACCACGTGGTACAAACAGGCCCCTTAGCAGATGCTTTAGTGCAAGGAGAACCCTTAATTACAGCTTTATATCGTGCAGAAGGCGATAATGCGTGGTTACGGCAATTTGCACGCTTACGGCGCACGGCGCGATTACTCAATAGCATGCAAGCCTCCTTAAAGATTTTGGCCGCTAGTCCCAACGAGCAACATATCCTTCGCGGAATCTCTACCGAGCTTCAAGACGGCGAAGGCTATGGCTTAGTGACTGCCGCCCGGGGTGCTTTGGGGCATTGGGTCGAGGTACGGGAGGGTAAAATCCGCCGCTATCAAGTCGTGACCCCGACTGCTTGGAATGCCTCACCTAAAGACAGTGCCGGACGCCATGGACATTGGGAACAGAGTTTAATCGGTTTAAAAGTAGACGATCCAGATGACCCAGTAGAAATTGGACATATTATTCGTTCCCATGATCCTTGCTTAGTATGTACCGTGCATGTCGCCAAGGCGGAGCAACCGTATCAAGTGTGGCCTGGATGACAAGACGACATGTGCTGTGTTTTGGCAATGAGTTACACGGTGATGATGGCTTTGGATGTCATGTGTATCGAGAGTTGCAGCAAATTTCTTGGTCCCCAGAAGTAATGCTGTTTAATGCAGGAATAGCAGGATTAGATGCACTCAGATTTATCGAGCCTTGTACTCAGCTACTGTTGGTGGATGCGCTAGCGTTAGACGGGGAAGCAGGGCAGGTGTATGTGTTGCACCCTGAGCATTTTCCAACCGCGGCTACTGATTTAAGCTCACATAGTGTGGGGATCGCATATCTTTTGCAAGCAATGCGCGCGATGTCAATCATGCCTCCCGAGGTTAAAATAGTTGGGGTTAAGGCGACAACGCTGCGCGGGTTTACACAACGCTTATCACCCAGTGTTGCTAAAGCCGTGCCTAAAACGGTGCAAATCATTCGTCAACTATTACACTCATGAATTCTACTACGCAGCTTAGCGTGCACGTACCTGTTGATGCTTTAACCCAGATAACTATTGGCGCGTCTATACGTTGGCAGGGCAAAATAAATTTACCGGAAGAAAATCGGGTTGCGGATATCCTGATATTTAATTTATTAGGTGAGTTTTGGGCCATCCCTACGCAATGTCCGCATCAAGGCTGTAATCTTTCGCACGCAAAATTATTAGATGAAATTGCATTGTTATGTCCAACGCATAACTGGCGTATCAACATTAAATTCTCTGGTGTGCGGATTATTGAACATCATGGGCAATTTACCGTTCCGGTAAGTTCAGTCAAGTTGTTAGATATCAATACGTTGGTTCAAGAACGAAAAACCGTAACCCACGAAGCCTCAAAAACCCTGGAGTTGTTACGCGATGAAATCAGTAAAATTCGTTTAGCCAATCTGAAACAAGAAAAGCAAATCCATGTGATTACCCATGATATGGATGCCATGCTTAGAGATTCGGAAACTCAAAAGCTACAACTTAAACAAAAAGCGAACCAATACCAAAATCTTAATCGCTTTGTCGATCGCGTGATGGATACCTTAGATGTCTTGTTATTTGTCATCGATACCGAAGGTTGCATATTACGCATTAATAAATCCGTAGAACGCGAGCTGGGATATTCTGAAATGGAATTATTACATACGGAGATCGATCACTTACTCCCTGAAAAAGAACGGCAGAGGTTGAGCCAATGTTTGCCGCCCTTACCTTGGCGAATTGAATCGGTTGTGTTGGAAACCATTCGACTCAAAGGCTTTTATGCAGGTGAGCACGTCTTGCTTGGGCAAGCTCAAGCTGACACCCCAACAATCTATTGGTTAAATTGCAATTTGTTGCACTGTGATCAAGGCAAGCTAGAAGGGGCAGTGGTCTCGGCCTTGAATATCACTGAATTGAAAATGCGGGAAATGCGCTTACGACTCAGTGCAAAAGTGTTTGAAAGTAGTAAAGAAGCAATTTTTATTACAGATGCCCAGGGCAATATTCTTGAAGTGAATGCGGCATTTTGTATGATATCTGGCTATGCGCAAAGCGAAGTGGTTGGCTTAAATGCACGGATTCTAAAATCAAGATTAGTGAGTTCTAAATTTTATCGGCAACTTAAAACCTCCTTACTTAAACAGGGCTTCTGGAAAGGGGAACTGTGGTTACAGTGCAAAAGTGGCGCTAATTGTCCAATGTTGCTGAATATCAATGCGGTTTATGATGATCATGCCGAGTTGACGCACTATGCTGCAATTTCGACGGATATTAGCCAACAGAAAAAAAATGAACAAGATCTTAAACAATTAGCCTACTACGATGTGCTAACCGAACTGCCTAATCGTTTTTTATTTCGCGACCGCGTGGAACATGAAATCTCGATGGCGCAACGTAACAACACGCGCTTAGCATTGTTATTTTTGGATTTGGATCATTTTAAAAATATTAACGATACTTTAGGGCATTGGGCCGGAGACGCATTATTACAGACTATTGCGCATCGCATTCAGCATTGCTTACGTAAAAGTGATACCGTCGCACGGATGGGTGGCGATGAGTTTACGGTGATTTTGCCTAATTTAAACAGTATTAACGATAGTACCGAAGTCGCACGCCAATTAGTGCAAGCTATCGCTAAACCCGTCACCATTAAAGAACATACGGTGTTTATTGGCGCGAGTATTGGGATAGCCATTTTTCCAGATGACGGCAGCGATTTTTATGCCTTGACTAAGCATGCCGATACCGCGATGTATGCTGCCAAAACCAAAGGGCGAGGAGTGTTTCAGTATTTTGAAGCCAGTATGAATGAGGCGGCGCATCAGCGTTTATTGTTAGAAAATTCCCTGCGCAACGCTATCGAACGCGGTGAATTTCAGCTAACCTATCAGCCGAAAGCGGATTGTTATTTACAAGAAATCACGGGCGCCGAGGCACTCATTTTTTGGCGGCGTGCAGGTTTTGGGATTATGCCGCCGGAAAGCTTTATCGGGGTCGCAGAAGAAACGGCATTAATCATCCCGCTCGGAAATTGGATTCTAAAAACTGCGTGCTTACAAGCCAATATTTGGGAGCAATTGCGCCCGGGATTTCGCATTGCAGTCAATATTTCACCCAAACAATTGATGCATGATGATTTTATGCAAGTGCTTGATAATATTCTTGCGGAAACACGCACCAAGCCGGACTGCTTGGAATTTGAGGTGACTGAGTCACTGGTCATGCATAATATTGAAAAGG
>SXIZ01000297.1 GCA_005779525.1 Methylococcaceae bacterium | reverse complement strand
CCCTGAAGAGCCTCCTATAATAAGGCGATATCCCATTTGTGTCAATCATTTTTTCATTTTTTGTTAATTTTTGTCGTGTAAGCGTTAAATTAATTGCAGCTAGACTGCAATTAAATCACACTGCAATTGACTAAGCGCTTGCATTGAGTCAAAGTCTTGACTTAAGCTCAAGTTCAACGCTTAGTCTAAATTTAGGCCAGTTGCTGTTAACTCCCCCAGGTATCTCGCAAGGTAACGGTACGATTGAACACTAAGCGATTTGCGCTGCTATCAAGATCGGTGCAGAAGTAGCCCATACGTTCAAATTGAAAGCGACTACCAGGAACCGTGCCAAGCAAGCTCGCTTCGACTCGACTATGGCTTAACACTTGCAGAGAATTCGGGTTTAAGGCATCTAGAAAGTTAGGTTCCGCATCTGGATGGGGGCGACAGAATAGACGATCATACAAACGAATCTCTGCAGCAACTGAATGCGCCTCTGAGACCCAATGGATCACACCTTTGACTTTACGCCCTTCAGGATTTTTACCTAAGGTGTCAGGATCGTAGCTACAACGTAGCTCGATCACATTGCCATCAGCGTCTTTCACAACCTCATTACAACGGATCACATAGCCACCACGGAGCCGCACTTCTTGTCCAGGAGACAAGCGTTTGTAACCTGCAGGCGGCACTTCGGCAAAATCATCTTGCTCAATTAACACTATTTTGGAAAACGTGATCTTACGACTTCCCATGGCAGGGTTTTGCGGATGATTACTCACTTCGAGTAATTCGGTGTGCGCTTCTGGATAATTTTCAATCACGACGCGCAAGGGTTGTAGAACAGCCATAACACGTGCTGAGGTTTGATTAAGATCGTCGCGTATACAATTTTCCAAGACCCCCATTTCTATCCAGGAATCTTTTTTAGTCACCCCGATGCGCTCACAAAATTCTCGAATAGCCGCCGGGGTATAGCCTGCACGTCGCAATCCAGCGATTGTCGGCATACGCGGATCATCCCAACCATTGACATATTTTTCAGTGACTAGTTGATTCAGTTTGCGTTTACTGACGATGGTATATTCGAGTTGTAAACGAGCAAACTCAATTTGTTGTGGATGACAAGGTACGTCCAACTGTTCTAATACCCAATCATACAGTGGACGATGATCTTCAAATTCCAGGGTACAGATGGAATGGGTAATTCCTTCTAAGGCATCCGAAATACAATGCGTGTAATCATACATGGGATATAAACACCAATCGCTCCCCGTCCGGTTGTGATGCACGCGGCGAATACGATAAATGGTGGGATCACGCATATTGATATTGGAAGAAGCCATATCAATTTTGGCGCGTAACACATATTGCCCATCAGCAAATTCACCGTTACGCATACCTTCAAACAGCCGTAAATTTTCGTCTATGCTGCGCTCACGATCTGGACTAGGCTTACCGGGTTCTGTTAAGGTCCCACGGTAGGCACGAATTTCTTCAGGCGACAAACTATCGACATAGGCTTTGCCCGCTTTAATCAGGTCTATAGCATACTGATACAGCTGTTCAAAATAATCCGAGGCATGGAATAACTGACTCCATTCAAATCCCAACCATGTCACATCCCGCTCGATAGATTCCATGAATTCCAGACTTTCTTTTTCAGGATTAGTGTCATCAAAACGCAGATTACAGGACCCCTGATACTCATTGGCTAAACCAAAATTAAGACAAATGGATTTTGCATGTCCAATATGTAGATAGCCATTGGGTTCGGGAGGGAAGCGCGTGGCAACTTTGCCTCCATGCTTATTTTCGGCTAAGTCTTTATTGATAATATGACGAATAAAGTTCGAGACGACAGGCGTTTCTTGAGTTGACATAATGATTTTAAGGGTTAGTAAAATGATCTGAAATTACAGAGTATGCCTGCTGCTCAGGCACGATGTGCATTAATACTACTGTAAATGCCCCCCACAGTAAAGTTGTAGGCAGGCAGCAAGTATAAGCCACTTGAGCTATGAACGCGCCTCCTCAGCGAAAAACGTGCGTACATCCGCAATATCCCGGCTACGTTGCATTGCGGGTACGCTGTCTAAAAACAATTGTCCGTACGAGCGTTTTAACAAGCGCGGATCGCAAACCATTAATACGCCCCGGTCATTGACATCGCGGATTAAACGCCCTACCCCTTGCTTTAGCGTAATCACTGCTGCAGGTAATTGGTATTCAAAAAAAGGATTGCGTCCTTGTCGTTCCATCGCTTGTAAGCGGGCCTTTAGCACCGGATCCCCGGGGGAGGCAAACGGTAACTTATCAATAATAACGCAGGAGAGTGCTTCGCCACGTACATCGATACCCTCCCAAAAACTGGAGGTGCCCAATAATATCGCGTTCCCTTGTTGCTTAAACTTTTCCAATAGCAAGGTTTTAGGATAACTCCCTTGGATTAACAAGGGATAGGCAATTTTGCCCTGCAATAAGTCGGCGGCTTGCTTCAAGGCTCGGTGACTAGTGAACAGAAAAAACGCACGTCCACGACTGGCCTCTAACACAGGTAACGCAAATTCGATGATTTTGGCAGTGAAATCTGCATCGGTCGGTTGCGGTAAGCCGCGGGGATGGTAAAACAGGGATTGCTTGGCGTAATCAAATGGACTCCCCCAGGAATTACTGTCTGCTTCAATTCCCAAGCCTTTGGCGAAATGATCAAATTTATTGGCCACACTCAATGTCGCCGAAGTAAAAATCCACGTCGCTGGATGTTGCTGCATAAAATTACGAAATTCACTGGCAATATCCAACGGCGTGCGACTTAAACTAAAACTTTGTTTAAACGTTTCAAACCAGCGTATCCATTGGCCTTGTTTATCGTCCATCACGATATGTAATTGTTCTAATAAATCTTCAGCGCGCTTACTACAGGCTTCCAGACCCTTGGATTTCACCGCAGCAGGCTTTAACTGCTCTACTAGCCGCGTTAATTGTGCGGCTAATGCTTCTAGGGCTGCGACAATTTTAGGGTTTTGGTCAATTTCATGCCATTCCCCCCGGCGTAATTCCATCCCAAACGCCAGACGTAGATTTTTAATCTCAAATTGCAAATCTTCGCTCGCCGTGCGGAGCTCGGGTAACTCCGTCGCGTCAGAAAAATATTCAGCTAAAGTATCTTGTGCCAAATCATGAAGCTGCTTACCCGTCAAGGTTACGCCGAGAAAGTTAGAAGCGGTATCTGCCAATTGGTGGGCTTCATCAATAATGATTACTCCGGCATCGGGCAGTAGCTCGCCAAATCCAGTGTCACGAATCGACCAGTCGGCGCATAATAAATGATGATTCACTACCAAAACTTCGGCTTCCTGCGCTTTTTTTCGCGCCTTCACCAAATGGCAATCTGCGTAATCTTGACAATCTTGTCCCAAACAATTGTCCGGCGTTGAAGTTGCCTGGAACCACACGGGATTGGCTTCCGCTACTTCTGGCATTTCTGCAATATCGCCAGTTTTGGTACGCTTGGCCCAGGAACTAATTTTGGCTAAGGCATCCGCATCCGCTTTTTCAAAACCTTGCGTGTTATATAACGCCAATTTTAAGCGATAGGTACATAAATAATTACTACGCCCCTTGAGCAAGGCGGTTTGCACAGGTGTTTTTATCGCTTTCCGAATAATGGGTAAATCTTTATTAAATAATTGATCCTGTAAGTTTTTCGTACCTGTCGACACGATGACTTTTTTGCCAGACAGGATGGCAGGCACCAGATAGGCAAAAGTTTTACCCGTCCCTGTTCCGGCTTCTGCAATAAAATGCTGCTCACTTGCGATAGCAGCTTCGATGGCTTTGGCCATTTCAATTTGCGCTGGTCTTGGCGAATACCCGGTGACGACAGCCGACAAGGCGCCAGCTTGTCCAAAAAAAGCATCAATTTTGTTCACAACAATAGTAATTATCTAAGTACCCAAACAGGCGTGTCCAAAGGATGTTTGTCTATAGCCATATTCTCTACAACTATCTGCAAACGCTTAGCAAAACTCGATTTACTCACAAATAAAATATTTTTATTTTTGGATCAAGTCTTAGCGTTAAAATTTAATAAAACCGCCTAAAATAAATTTTTAAATATTTGATTTTTATTAAAAAATAATGTTTTAAATACACTGTATAAAATTCACACAATCTAAGAATATCCTATATTTTTAGCGCACTTCGGAGCCTAAAGTGGCTATTATCCACAAAGTTATCCACAGAAATTGTGGAAAACTTGCCTAACGCATCCATTGACATCCAGTCAACTCGCAAATTTACTTAAATTAGTCAGATCCAGGCAAAGCCTAAACGAGAATTAACCAACCCAGAGCGCTTGTGTAAGCCTTCAATTATCCACAATCCCAAGTGAATAGCGTTTTAACGCGTGGTTTTAACACAAAAAAAACGTAGGCAATTGTTTTAAATAGTTATTAACTGCTAGCCCGCCTGTATAAAATCTAAACTATCTAACAATACTCTATATATTTAGGCTACTTCGAGCATCTGCACCCGGGTTTTCCACAAACTTATCCACAAATTCTGTGTATAACTAGACGCAGTCACCGCCGCAAGCTGACATCCTAAACCCAGGTATCCACACTTTCTTCAATGCTAACATGCTTCAGCGACACAAAGCGAGTTGTTAGGGACAAAGGTCGAGCGCGGCAAAATGCTATGGTACATTGCCACACTTAAGACTTGATCTCTAAGTTTACGCATGGGTGATTTTACTTAAAGTAGCTAAAAAAATTATGCGTATTTTAAGAGCCACAAAGTCATTGAAGCACATATCAAGCACTTAGTTACTAACAAACGTCAAACGAGGATAGTTAATCAAGCAGTTAAACAAAACTTATGGCTTAATACACCAATATCAATCATCTAAGTAATTGAATTATATTAACTAAAACAATACTTTTAGGTTTGTATAAAATTTAGGCAATCTAAGACGCTTCCTTATATTTAGAGTACTTCAAGCAAATCTCCAGCTGTTTTCCACAGAGTTATCCACAGAATTTGTGTATAACTTTTTTTACAAAATGGCTTAAACACCTAGAAGTAGAAAATAGCTTAAATCTGAGTCTCGGCTGGACATGTTAAACTATGCTGCCATATTACTTTGATGCTCTAGTTCTGAACTTTGTGAAACATCCTGCCTTTAATTTTATCCTGCGCCTGATTGCCCTATTCTGTGTTTCCCTCGATTGTCTGGCACATATGCGGATTGATACCGGTGTATCACTTTGGTACTACTGGGAATATACCCCTGAAATTACTCTACCGCTCTTGTTTACCACGGTGATCTATTTTCGCGGCCTTGCTAAACGACGTGAACACCAGCGACCTGTAGCGACATGGCAAAAAATTCTGTTTTTAATGGGTATTTTAAGCTTTGTTGTGGGCTTGCAGTCGCCGCTGGAGCCATTGTCAGATCATTTTTTGTTTATGCATCAGATTGAGCATATGTTAATTCGCTCAGTCGCACCGTTACTCATTATCCTGAGCATGCCCTTAGCACCTTTAATTCAAGGACTGCCCTATCCACTTCGCCATTATGTGTTAACCCCATTATTGCGTAATTGGCTGTTGCAGAAGCTGTATTTATTTTTAGTCCATCCCTGGATAGCTTCGCTGGTCTTTATCGCGACCTTAGTGATTTGGCAGCTACCCGAATTACATGATCGCGCGGTATTTGACCGGGGATTACATGACAGTATGCATTTCAGCATGATACTCAGTGGGTTTTTCTTTTGGTGGTTGATTTGTGATCCACGAGTCAAATCAGCTCGCTTGTCGTTTGGTATGCGCTTATTGATACTTTGGGGGGTCACCGTCCCCAACACGATTGTGGGTGCCATGATTACCCTAAGCCACCAGCAGCTTTATCAAGCGTATGATGTGCTCTATGGTTTTTGGAATATAGATAAAATGCTAGATCAACAATTAGGCGGGATTATTATTTGGGGACCGGATGGCATGATGACATTTGTCGGAACCGGAATTGTATTTTTATTGTGGCAACGGCAAGAAAAGTTGCATAAACAGCAACAATCTCAAATCCCCTCTGCACCTTGAGTTGGTCTTTGCTTAATTCTTTTAAGCCATCGCGAACTTTAGTCGACTCGTCAATATTGAATTAAGCGTTTAAGAAGCTGTCCAGCGATCACTGCCGAACAGCACTTAAATATTGAAGAATACTTCAGCTCGAGGCGGCTCGGTTATATCAATAAAAATGTTGCTGCGACTGTTGTTGCGCCAATTTGCTATGCCGAATGGAATAAGCAAAATACACAATCAAACCTAACAATAACCAAACGCCGAAGCGTAACCAGGTCAACGCGGGTAGGAAAGCCATCAAAGCCCCACAAGATAACATGCCCATGATGGGAAATACCGGGTTAAAAGGTGCCCGAAAGGGGCGGTATAATTCCGGCTGAGTGATACGCAACATAATCACCCCAAAACACACCAACACAAATGCCGCAAGTGTGCCGATATTGACCAGTTCCGCTAAATCACCCAACGGCATAAATCCCGCAATCAGCGACATAATCAAGCCACAAAGGACAATAACTCTGACAGGTGTTTGGGTCACCGGATGCACTTCACTAAAAAAACTGGATAACAAACCATCGCGAGACATGGCATAAATAATCCGCGTTAATCCATAGTATAAGACCAGCATCACCGTCGTCAGGCCTGCGATCACGCCAGTAGAAACCATGGCTGATGCGCCTTTAAATCCAATGAGATTCAGCGCATGGGCCACAGGAGACGACACATTCAGATCAGTATATGGCACCACCCCAGTCAATAAACCTGCAACTAAAATATAAATAAGGGTACAAAAGGTTAGCGACGCCACAATCCCAAACGGAATATCTTTTTGCGGATCGCGAGCCTCTTCCGTCGCTGTCGACACTGCATCAAATCCGACATAGGCAAAAAATACGATGGAAGCCCCCGCTAACACCCCTGTGGTTTTGCCATCGGGTAAGGTTTGGAACCATCCAAAAGGCATAAAGGGATGCCAATTTTCTGGATTAACGTTAAACACAGCAATCAAGACAAAAACACTGATGGTCAGCAGCTTTACTAACACCATAGCGTTATTCACGCGGGCACTTTGTTTCGTCCCCATAATAAGTAAGCCCATCAGTCCCAAAATAATCAAACTGGCGGGCAAATTAATATATCCTCCCAATTTGGGGGCCTTGGTTAAGGCCTCCGGCAACGGTAAGCCAATCGCTACTAAGGCATTACAAAAATAGCCTGACCAACCATTGGCAACTGCCGCCACGGAAATTCCGTATTCAAGTAACAAATCCCACCCGATGATCCAGGCCACTAACTCGCCAAAAGCCGCATAGGAATAGCCATAAGCGCTGCCACATCCTCCGACTGCAGAGGCCAATTCCGCATAGGCAAGCGCAGCAAATGTACAAGCAATTCCCGCTAAAATAAAAGATAGCACTACCGCGGGACCGGATTGTGTGGCTGCGGCAATACCCGTTAACACAAAAATCCCGGTGCCGATAATTGCCCCCACCCCCAGAAATGCCAAATCCCAAGCCGATAAACATTTCCTCAAGCGATGTTCTATAGGGTCTTCGCTCGTGACTTTTTTGGTACGAAAAATTTGCATAGTCATAAATCATCTCTTGGTTAAGTAAAACAGGTCCACAATTAGTGCTAAACGACCAAAACTAAGGTTTTAAGGATTATAACGTAGCGCAGTTCCAGTGTAAGCATTCAATAAGAGGGATTTAGAACAGTTTTTGAAAAAAAGTTACAATGTTTGGAAGGTGAAGGTCTGCAACGTGCGCAGATATTTCGTTAGACATAAATAAGCAACGTGCAGCCTCGTTCACTACAGCTTAAATTGCCCGATTTCCTGCCTACAATTCACCTCCACAGTCGACAAATCCAACCCAATAAAAACAACACCCTATTGTTATTAAATAATAATTTACAATAAATTATTATTGACATCACACAATTGAGATCTCATAGATACCTAGAGAAATTCTTGAGTTATTTCGTGCTAAACTGCTCGCATACATGCTCTTTTGGAAAAAAATATGCGCAATTATCACAAATCAATCTTATCAATATTACCTTGGTTATTATTAAGTACTGTTCTTGGAAGCACTGCTGTTTTAGCAGAGCCAAATAATGGCACAGCAGACCGCGATTATCTGCTTGACTATAATGGTTCAGATAATGCTGTAAAAAATTTCAGAAACTCCCCTATTAATTGGGAGAAAAAACGCATTGAAGACGCCAATGCATTGCAGAAAAAAATTACTGACCAATCTAAAGTTGATGCGAATAACTTAAATAAGTTGTATCAACAAGAACTGCAATTACGCGAAAAATTCAAGAAAAACGCTTCTGGATCTTTAGGGTTCAATAGCACTCCAAGCGATACCTCGATTTTAAATGTGGTGTTGGGTGTTGTCGGAGACTTATTATTACCCGCTAACGCCGAAGCCGCTACCACCAACTATGGGGACATCATCTTAAACGGCGATTTAAGTGATTGGAATATTACACAGCGTTTAAATCTGCCATTAGAAAAACCACCTTATCTTGAGAAATTTGAACTTTACGGCAAGTATGTCACTAGCCCTACTCCCAGCTATGTCATTGCAATTAAAGTTCCGACCGGAAAAACCATTGGTGCCAACACTACCTTATGGATCAATGCTGATCAGAATGCAAATACGGGTTTCCCCATTTATACGACACCAGGACTTGGGGGGATAGAATTTTGTACCAGTATCAAAACTGTTGGTAGTGGGCCTACGTTATTTTCCGTACCCGCAGACCCAACTAAAGGCTATTGCGATACCTTAACCACTCCGCTGGCCCAGATTACTGATTTTGCCTACAGTGCCGATAAATCGGTGCTTGAATATGCCATCCCTGCAGCGGCACTTTTTCCGAATGCTACCCCGAAAGCGATCAATCTCTTGGGTGATATTAACGATGATAATGCGCTGTATTTCCCTGCATTTTATAGCTCAAACATTCAGTATACACTTCCATTAGCCTCCAACGTGTTACCCAAACGCACCGACGCTAGCAAACGGGTGGGTATCGTATTTAGCGAAACCAGCCAAAGCCGTTTTTATTACACCCCAGGCACTTTGAAAGAGCCTGATCAAACGACGATTGCGGGTAAGAAACTGCCGACCGTCGCCGAACAGAAACTTTTCTTAGAAAAGAACTATGCACAATTAGTGATGGCTATGCAGCATCAAGCGATGATGGCTGGCTTAAGTTATGATTTACTGAGTGAAAACGATTTAACCGATATCAATAAATTAGCGAATTATGATGCTCTGGTCATTCCATATATGGATCGTGTACTCGAAAGTCGCTATGCCCAAATTCGTAAAAACTTATACCTAGCGCAATACGGTTTACATATCGGGATCATCAGTGCGGGCGACTTAATGGTTAAAGTCATGAAAGATGGCTATCAAAAAGACGACCCAGATTACGATGCCCCACATTTCTCCATAAATACGCCCTATGAAGCCATGCAACAGCTACTTTACTTAACGCGTGAAGGTGGCATTGGACCGTTTGCGGTTAATTTAACGGCCAACAATGTCAGCCATCCAGCGATGAAAGGCTATACTGCTGGCGAAAGCATACTATCGGGCAATGAGATTGACGCCTACAAATATTTTTATTCCAGCTACTATACTCCAGTTGCGGCGGCTCCAGAATTAACGACCACCACTTTGGTCAACCAAAATATTCCTGCTGTTGGCAACAAACCTGCAACCCTAGCCATAGAAAATGCTGGCACCCGCAACGTGCACTTTGCTACCGAACATGTCTTGGGAGACACCTCTCTCGTTTGGCAAGCCTTGCAATGGGTGGTTTACGGTAAGGACAATCTGCCCGTCAGTTTAAAAATGGGACGTAATAATAATCTATTCGTTTCCCGCAATGATATGGATCAAAGTAAATTTTACAACATCACGGACTATCTTTCGATGGGCTATGTGGATGCACCATTAGTTGATAAACTCAAACTCTGGAAAGAAACTTATAATTTTGTAGGATCTTACTATATCAACATCGGTAGTTTAGACAGTAACGTAAATTTCTCAGACGAAAAAACCGTCTGGACAAGTAATCCCCCTCCGACATGCGATACCTCGAAATTACCCGCTCAGTGTGACTCAAAACCCCTTTACGAGCGTTACAAAGCCTTAGGCAATGAAATCGGTACGCATTCCTATTCACATCCAAATATTACTTACCGTTTACCCTATGCCGACTATGATTCAGGCCAAAAATTCGGCACCATCCAACAAGAGTTCCAGCAATCGATGGATGAGATCGGCCAAAATCTGAACCCTACTTGGCAAAACTTGAATTTTAGAGGTGGCGCAGTCCCTGGCGCACCAGAAACCACGCCAACTTCGCAAGCCATTTTACAATCGCTAGATTACCTCTCTGGTGGGGCATCGGTAATCGGCGCTGGCTTTCCGAGTGCCTTCGGTTATCTAACCCCAGAAGACTCAAGATACACTAATCCCAATAACCTAAACGACACCAATGTTTATTTAAGTCCGAATTTAACTTTTGATTTTACCTTAATTGAATTTGGTATTCCTTTACGCATACCGGGTTCCAACCCTGTTGCGTACACCAATAAAATTTTATCCCCTGTAGAAGCAGGTCAGTATTGGTTAAATGAGTATAGCCGTTTAAACAAGCACGCTTCCCAGCCAATTATTCATTGGCCTTGGCATGATTATGCTGCAACGATTTGTAGCGATAGCAGCAAATCACTGCAATCTACAGGTTGCGGTGGCTTATACTCGTTAAATATGTTTACTGGCTTATTAGCCCAAACACAAGCTGATAACGGTGAATTTATAACCGGAGCGGATATCTCCCAACGTATCAAAGCCTTTAAAGAGTCCAAATTGCTGGTTACCCAAACTGGCAATCAAATTACTGCGACGGTGAGCCCCAGTTCAACCGTTGTAGGAAAATTTGCCATTGCTTTAAATCTGCCTAGCAATCAAGTGATTCAAAAAGTCTCTAATTGGTATGCCTATAACAATGACAAAGTTTTTTTAAGTCAGACTGGCGGCAGTTTTAACATCCAAACAGGTGCCAGTGCAGATAATGTCACGCATATTACGGCGTTACCCATGCGTTCTAAATTGCTCACGCTCAGTGGCAATGGATCCAGTTTAACTGCAAAAATTGAAGGCGAAGGCGAAGTGGTTGTCGCCCTCAATGGCCCAGTTAACACCTTCAAAATTGCGAGTGACGGCGGAATCCTCAGAAGAATCTCCAACACGAGCATAGGTATAAAATTTAGTAACTACGATACCCACGAAATTAGAATCGATCCAATCACTACAGATTTAATTGTGAATGGCAGCTTTGAAGAGCCCGCAACCAACACCTATACTTTAGCCAATAATTTTATTGGTTGGGGTGGTAAAGGCGATCAAATCGAATTCGGTCCTGCAGCTGTTTATGGGGTTGCTAAAGCCACCGGCAGCACCGTAGTCGAATTGGATGCCAACAGAAATGGCTCTAATACCGGGATTTATCAATATATCAATACTCCGGCGGCGCAGCCTTATGTCTTAACCTTAGATGTTGCGGCTCGCAGTGGAACAGCACTGAGCACGAATTCCGTTGAAGTCTGGTGGCGTGGTAGCAAGATTGCCACCATTGATCCTAAAGATACCTCGCTCACTAGCTATTCCTTCAATGTTACAACTTCGGGGGATGTGGACCTGCTTGAATTACGAGAACAAACTGGAGACGATGATACCTTAGGTGGAATGCTTGACAATATCCGTTTAACTCCGGGCACGGTGAGTACTTCATTAATTGTTAATGGCAGCTTTGAACAGCCTAATGCTGGATCGTATGGTCTTTATTCCAGTATCCCTGGTTGGGTTGGCACAGGAGACAAGATCGAACTGAGTACCGCCACTGCTTTTGGCGTGACCGGAGCCGATGGTGTGGAAGTGCTGGAATTGGATGCCAACAAAACCACGCTTTTTGGTAGTTTTTCGTTTGGGAGGTACACAGGAATTGTGCAAACGGTGACAACGCAAGCCAAAAATTACACCTTATCGCTTAAAGTTGCCGCTAGACAAGGCTTTTTGAATGGAACATTTGGTCGCAATACCAACACGGTAGAAGTCTGGTGGCGTAACAGCCGTGTAGCCGTGATTGATCCAACGACAACCACATTGACCACTTATAGCTATACTGTTGCAGGTTCTGGCGGAGCAGATAAACTGGAATTCAGAGAGCAAAGTGGTGATGACGACAGTGTGGGCGGAATTATTGATAATGTTGTGTTGCAGTAGGCATTGAAATTCTTTATTCAATCAGCTATTGCTTGAATACTGATTATCTTAAGGAACTTTAGGTGAGTAGCTCAAAAATGTTATTCTTGAGCTACTCACTACACAACAGCGGCTTTTTCTCCTATCGTCGGACAAAGCTCCCTTAAACAAAGATCGTCCTCACATAGCGAAGAGAAGCAATAAGGTTCAATTCACTTAATTTTGTGCTAGTCTGATTGCCTGTAACAAAAGACTGATTAAGATGACAAGTTGTTTCTGTGAGCCCCCCAAAAACAGCGTGTCAGTGTTAATTCAATTAAGCATGCGAGTAGCCTTATGCCTTTTTTCATTTGCCTTAACCTCCTGATCAGCTATGCCGTCAATGCGCATAATCGCCTCGAACAGTTTTTTTTGTCGAGCTACTGCGAATACTTAGGAATTTTGCTGATTGTCGTCAGCTGTATCTGCCTCGCATGGCCTAAATTAAAGCTAGCCTTACGTTACGAATTGTTTTGCAGCGGTACGGTGTTGGTATGGATTAGTACCTGGCCGCCCAATTTTAATGCCGACTCACCCGTGATCTTCTTTTTCCCTCTGTTCTTTTGTTTGGTGACCGTGCTGGTGCATAAAGTGTTTATTCTGCAGGCGGAGACCATCGATTTAATGTCATTGAAATATATCGCCCTACTTGGGCGACATAATTTTTGGCACACTGGGGTGTTAGTTGTCAGCGTACTGGTTAGCCTGACACAAATTGAACATTATCGAGTTTATCCTTCGTTGCTCAGCTTGTTGTTGATTAAATACGCCGTGCTCAGCATTTTAGAACTGCGCGCAGAAGATTTGGTCAGGGCAACGGATTAATACCTTATAATGCCCGATCAATCTACCCTGTTGTGTTTAACTTAATGTCTATAGAAGCCCCTGACGATCCCACTACCCCAATTCTGATTGCCGACTTAAATCTGCATCGTGCCTTACTGGAAGCAGCAAACAACCTAGGCTTCCACGAAGCTACAGCCGTCCAAGCAGCGGCCATCCCCGCAATTTTAGAAGGCCACGATGTCTTAGTCAGCGCCGCGACTGGCAGTGGCAAAACTGCGGCTTTTTTATTACCTACCCTGCAATTATTATTACAAAATGCCAGTGATAGCACAGGTGCCCTGATTTTGACACCTACGCGCGAATTAGCACAACAAATTGCAGAAGTCGCGATGCAACTGGCTGAATATACCGAACTCAACATAGGTCTGATTATCGGGGGCGAAGATTTTAAAAAACAGCAACAACATTTAAAACGCGCGAAAGATCTGATTATCGCCACCCCTGGGCGCTTAACCGAACATCTAAAAACCTACCCAGACAGTTTTGCGCAGT
>SXIZ01000296.1 GCA_005779525.1 Methylococcaceae bacterium | reverse complement strand
GCTCAACCCTAATTCCTGCTAGATCCCAGAGCTTTATCTGTTGACAAGCTTGGTGTAAAACCCAATTGCCTATGGGTAAGATGAGTTGGGTATCTTCAGCAACAGGGATAAATTCAGCAGGAGAGATCATGCCTTTTTCTGGATGTTGCCAACGAATTAAGGCTTCGGCACTCACAATCTTGCCATTGGCATCCACTTGGGGTTGATAATGCAGTTCAAATTGGGCGTGGTTCAGTGCGTTGCGCATTTCTTGCTCAAGCATTAGGCGTTTATCTGCCGCTTCTTGCATGTCTGGATGATAAAAACTGATGCCATTCCTACCTGCATCTTTTGCCCGATACATGGCGGTATCGGCCTGTTGGATTATGATTTCGGGTTTAATCGTGTCATCTTCAGGATATAAGGTAATGCCCATGCTGGATGTAAAATGGTGGGTGTGTCCGGCGATGGTAAATGGTTGGTTAATATGTCGGCGAATTTTTTCGGCTAGTAATATGGCGTGGTCGCGGCTGTATTGTAGTTTTTGATAGCGGCCGGACACCATAATAATGAATTCGTCACCCCCTAAACGACATGCAGTGTCTTCTTCGCGAATTATGCTTTTTAAGCGGTTGGCCACTTGCATTAATAATTCGTCACCGATTTGGTGACCTAAGGAATCATTAATTTTTTTAAAATGATCCAAATCCATAAAGATCAACGCACCAAAAAGTTTTAAACGTTTTGCTGCGGCAATCTCCTGATTTAATCTATCGAGTAGTAGGCGTCGATTGGGTAAATTGGTTAAGGGGTCGTAGAACGCTAGATCATGAATTTCTTTTTCGGCGGCTTTTTGATAACTAATGTCTGCAAAGATCGCGACGAAGTTTGTGAGTTTACTGGATTCATCGCGCACCCCGGTAATGGTGAGCCATTCAGGAAAAATTTCCCCGTTTTTACGCTGACTTTTAATTTCACCTTGCCACTGGTTTCTTTTCAGTAAAGCATGGTAAATGGAGCGAAAAAATGTTGCGTTATGTAACGACAATGAAAGCTTTATTAGTTTTTGGCCAATAACGTCCTCTGGACTAAAACCTGTAATTTTAGTAAATGCGGAGTTAACACGTAAAATGGTAGCGTGAGCATCGGTGACTACAATACCCTCGTGGGATTCAAAGGTGGTTGCAGCAATACGCAGTTGTGACTCTTGTACTTGCCGTTTATTAATTTCTTGATTAAGTGCTGCATTCGTTAAGGTGAGTTCCTGGGTGCGCTTACTAATCTTTAGTTCAGTTTGCGTTGTTCTGCCTGTGAGTACTAAGCTGCCTAAGCAGCATAAGGCACTGAGTAAAAATCCCCAGATCAAAAGCAGTGTATTTGTGTCATGTTGCTGCAAAATAAAGATCTTTGATGGCGCGTAATCAAATTGCCAACGTCTACCTAAGAACTCAATAGTCAGCGTTTTGCTTAAAGGGCTGGGCGGAGCAGATGCGGTAAAATTTGAGAATAAGATTTGTTGATCATCGGAAATTCGCAGTAACAGTGGTAATTCTTTAATACTTGGCCACGCTAAAATTTGCGCGATGACATCTTCAACACTGAAAATACTGGCAACTAGTCCCACTAACGCTTGTTGACGCTCACTAACGCTAGTCAATAAATGATGTTTCTCATAAATTGGTGCATAAACAACCGTACTTAAGGAGGGTGTGGTATTGTGCTGAGGGAATAGTTGAATTGCTGGGCTGGCTAGTGATATACCTTGATCAATCACGCTAGACATTAATTGTTTTAACGGTGCAATACTTTGGTGATCAAACCCCAGGTAAGTTGGCTTTGCAATACTGGGATAGCAATAGGTTATCGGATAATAAATGGGATGCAGAGGCGCAAGTATAAGTTTACCTGACTGTGAAATTTCAGAAATAGACTGCTGCTGCACGGTTTCCCAGGCTTTTCTTTGATCTTGAGTAATTTTCGGTAACCACTCAAGAAGCACTTCCGTGGTGGTCTTGTTCACTAATTCAGTGAAATGCAAAAAATCTTGCCGACTGACATAATCCGAGCTGTCGTACAATGCTTTTAACGCGGTATTGACGGCAATATGATTATCCAAGCGCTTTTGAATCGTGTGCTGTAGCAGCTCAACTTGATGCTCAAACACAGCATGAATGCGTGCATTTTCCTGTTGATGAGCATAGTAAAAGATGGTGCTTACAAAGCCAAATGATAACAGCATGGGTAACAAAATAAATTTGCGGCGCGCCAACCAAACCTCTTGCTGCTCACCAATAAAGGTCAGGATGATCGGGGTAAAAATCATTGCACCGATGGCATCGCCAATCCACCAAATGCTCCAACTGTGCAGAAAGTCCGTCGGATGCAAAAGGTCAAACACCCACAGGGTAATACAACTGACTGTGGCAGATGTTATGCAACTAATAATCGTCAGTAAAAAAAAGTAGATAATCGCGCGATCTTCTACTAAAAGGTTGTTTCTACCTATGCGGGAATTGATTAACAATGCCCCGAGAGCAGCCTGAAGGGTCACTCCACCTGCAATAAAACCTTGAACCTGCAAGTCAACAGCAGTGAAAACCGCTAAATTTGAGATTTCTGCTAAGAAACTGCCTAAGAAAATCCCGGGTAATACTTGATAGCTAAATACCAGTACGGCGGCCAACGCTATTCCCGCTGCTGGCCAAATGGGGCTTGCATGATTTATCGGGATTGAGACGAATAATCCCAGTTTTGCAAATATGAAATAGCCTATTGCAAAAATACAATTTACAGAAATTGATTTTAGCAAGTGAGTACGCATCAACGCTAAGCCAAAAGGCAAGCAAAAGGAAAATCAAGCATACTTGACGGAGTGCGTAGTGGGTTTATCAATTAAGCTACTTTGTATGCGTAACAAGTTGATCTCCTCCATCAGACAGATCGTGTAGCAATTATCGGAGAATTTGAGTCTAAATGTTTAGGATATTTCCAGCGAGTCGGGATTAAGCTTTATGCTGAGCAATTATAGATCAGCAATCCCAGAAAAAATAGTTAGAAGCATACTGCTAATCATCAGAAAACTCTCTTATGGGAGGTAGCTTGATCTTGGACATTTAGCTAATGCTACAATGATTTCGGCTATAATAGGGTTTTTTACGCCTAGGTTTGAATCTGACAATGTACGCTAGATCTCAAGCTTGTGGTCATTAGGATCTGCAAGTTTGATGTTCAGAGACTGCATATTTAACTTTCTCATATCCTTAATTGTGGGTAATTATGTGCATGCAGAAAGGTCACTGTGATTTCAGTCCGTCCGCTCCTAACTACGCTTCGCCTAACCAACATAGTTTTTTCCCATGGTACGAAAAAAAAGCACACATTCACTAGAAGCTTCACTGACTGAGCTAGAACAACTGGTCACAAAAATGGAGCAAGGTGAGCTGACATTAGAAGAATCATTAGAATATTTCGAACGTGGCGTGAGTTTAACGCGTGCCTGTCAGCAAGCATTGCACGACGCAGAACAAAAAGTCAGCATTTTATTAAGCAAAAACGGTCAACACACTTTGGAGCCATTTACCGATGAGTAACGCCTTAAAAGAATATTTAGTCGCTTGTCAAAACCGCGTGGAACGAGCGCTCGACGCACGATTGATTAAAGAGACTATTCTTCCTCAACGTCTACATGCCGCAATTCGCTACAGTACGCTTGATGGCGGTAAACGTATGCGTCCTATGCTGACCTATGCTACTGGTCAGGCACTGGGGATTAAAGAAGCGGCTCTCGATGGTCCTGCTTGTGCGGTAGAATTTATTCATGTGTACTCTTTGATTCATGATGATTTACCCGCCATGGATAATGATGATTTACGCCGTGGTAAGCCGACTTGCCATATTGCCTTTGATCATGCGACCGCCATTCTTGCTGGAGATGCCTTACAAGCGCTTGCTTTTGAAACGTTGGCGCATGATCCCAGTATTATTGCGACTGCAGAAAATCGCTTAAAAATGATTACCTGTCTTGCAAAAGCCAGTGGTTCTCAAGGTATGGTGGGGGGGCAAGCGATAGATTTAGATTCGGTTGGCAAGAAAATCTCATTGCCAGAATTAGAGAATATGCATATCCATAAAACTGGTGCTTTGATTCGAGCGAGTGTGAATTTAGCCGCATTATCTAAAGCAGATATTCGGGCTGAACAAGCCGAACAATTGGATCATTATGCAAAATGTATTGGACTCTCCTTCCAAGTTAAAGACGATATTTTAGATATCGAAAGCGATACGGCAACCTTGGGGAAAACCCAAGGTAAAGATATCGATAACGACAAACCTACTTATCCTGCTTTGCTGGGAATGGCGGGTGCTAAACAAAAAGCTCAGGAATTGCATGAGGCGGCGTTGACCAGTCTAAGTGGATTTGGGCCAGAAGCGGATTTATTGCGGGACTTATCGTTATACATTATCGAGCGCAGTCACTAACGGCGCTTAAGTTTTGATTCATTACTTGTTCACTGGAGTCGTGTGGTCGCTGCTACAGTTGACTATACACTCTGATGTACTCTGTAAACTTTTGTAACTCGTCAGCCTATGTCCACATCGTCACATAAGTCCGTACAAATCCGCCAACATACCGATAAAAAAATTTTATCGAAAGCGCAAAAGCAGTTTAATACCCTGAGTAAAAGAATTGAGCAGCAGAAGCAGCTGTTACAAGAATGGCAGACTCAAATACCCGTTTTGCAACAAAAAGCCACTGTTGAATATATACCGCTGTATGAAGATTATTCTCAGTTGCAACTTGAACTGGTAAAGGTCTTGGATAGTGCTTATGACGATGCTTTGTTCAAAAAAACCGATAAAAACAAGCTGAGCTATTTAATTACTGAGCTATTAGAGCAGCTGATGCCAGAATATGGTGAACAACTAAAAGATTTGTTCAATAAATACCATGATGCCGATTTTGATGAGGAGCAAGCGTTAGAAAGTGCCCTGATGCAAGATATGATGAAATCGATGTTTAAAGAGGCGTTTAATCTGGATATGCCAGAGGATTTAGATGTGCAATCGCCAGAGCAAATGCAAGCTTTTGCCGAAAATGCGCGGCAACAGATAGAAGAGCAAGAACGCTTAGCGGCTGAAGCCAAAAGTAAACGTAAGAAAACCCCTAAGCAATTAGCCAAAGAAGCGCGTGAGCAGGAGGAACGGCAAAATATCAGTCAATCGATTCAAGAAGTGTATCGCAAACTGGTGCGCACTTTACATCCAGATCGTGAGCAAGATCCAGAGGAACGCGAACGCAAAACCGCGATGATGCAACGCGTGAATATTGCCTATGACAAAAAAGATTTGCTCAAGCTTTTGGCGTTGCAACTCGAAATAGAACAAATTGACCAAGCTCATCTCAATGATATAGCTGAAGATCGTTTGAAGTATTTTAATAAGATACTCGCTGAACAATTGGATGAACTCAAGCAGGAAATTGAACAGATTACTTTACCGTTAAAAGCCAATTTGAATATTCCGCCGTTTGCGGAAATAAAACCCCAGCAAATGCTGCATCAGTTGCATAGAGATATAGCGGATATGAAGGCGAATATTCAAAGCCTAAAGCAGGATATGGAACTGTTTCAAAATACTAAACAGCTTAAAACGTGGTTGAAAGGCTTTAAAATTCCTAAGCCCATTTATCATGATGATTTGTTTTGGTAAGTGTGCTGGGCACTGGTAACGAACATTTACAATGCGTGTTGATTTAACTGCGATACTCTTCAGATGGCAGCATCATTGATCAGTTGTGTTTAGAGCTTAAATGACTGCCAAATAGGCGTTAAATTTGGAGGTAAAGCTTGTAAGCGTCCTAATTCCACCCATTGATTGGCAGGGTTATGAAAATCTGAACCTATCGATGCCAGCAATTCAAAATTACGTGCATATTTGCTGACTACGGCAATTTCATCCGCTGAACAGCGCGCCGTGATGACTTCTATACCTTGACCTCCCACACTTTTGAATGCGGTTAACAAACGATTCATCCAGCGCGTCGATAATTTATAACGTAACGGGTGTGCCAACACCGCAACGCCTCCTGCTTTGGTAATCCAAGCGACCGCCTCGGGAAGTGATGCCCAAGTAGTGGAGACATACGCGGCTTTGCCTTGACCTAAATAACGATCAAATGCTTCTTGCTGGGTGCTGACATGTCCATTTTTTAATAAATAATCCGCAAAATGACTGCGAGTGATCATGCCGCTTCCAGCGGCGTCGAGCACCGCAGCATAGACATCTGGAATACGCTTTTGCGCCAATTTATGGGCGATTTTTTGCGCACGTTCTACTCTGATACTTTGTAAGCCTGTTATACCCAATTGTAACGCTTGATTGTTGGGGTCTATATTTAAACCGACCACATGTAAGCAATGATTTTCCCAGGTCACGGAGATCTCTATCCCGGAAATAAAGCGCATATTTAAGGCTTTGGCTTGCTGTTCTGCCGCGGCTAGGCCGTTAATGGTATCGTGATCTGTTAATGCAAGACAGGTTACGCCTTGTTGCTGGGCACGTTGCATTAGGGCTTGTGGTGAGAGTGCTCCGTCTGAGGCATTGGAGTGGCAGTGTAAATCAAAAAGTTCAGTCATAGTTTTATGGGTTAAATTGGCGCTTAATGAGGTATCACTGATATTCGCCATAAAGTTTGGCATACAAGCCGTTTTGGGCAATTAAGGTGGCATGTTGACCTTGCTCGCAAATTTTGCCATCTTCAAAAACATAGACATGGTCTGCTTGCTTCACAGCACTTAAGCGATGCGCAATGATGATGGTGGTGCGGCCTGCAAGAAATTCCTGCAAGGCGGCATGTAAACGAAATTCAGTTTCCGCATCCAAGGCCGATGTGGCTTCATCCAAGATCACCACGCTGGGATTGGCTACAATCATACGTGCAATCGCCATGCGTTGACGTTGCCCGCCCGAAAGGCGCATACCTTGTAAACCGATAATCGTATCTAGGCCTTTTTCCAGGGCACTGACGGTATCCTGTAACTGAGCAATAGCGAGTGCATGCCATAAAACGGAGTCAGGGATGGTACGTCCCATCGTTAAGTTGGCGCGAATGCTATCGTTAAACATGGCGGGATTTTGTAATACTGTGCAGACATGTTCACGTACGATATCCAAACCGATTTGATCAATGGGGACACCCGCGAAATAAATCATGCCACTACTGGGAGGATAAAGTCCGATCAAGGTTTGAATTAAAGTGGATTTACCGCCGCCACTTGCACCTACAAGCGCCACTTTTTCGCCTGCATTGACATGCAAATTGATACCGTTCAAAATCGATTCGTCGGTATAGGTAAAATATAAGTCTTTGATATCAATACTTACAGTTTTGGAATCGGCGAAGGGATTGGCGAGATGGGGATACAGCGGCTCTTGCTGCAGCTTCTGTAATTTATTGATGCGCAGTAATGCGGCTTTTGCAGAATAAAACGCATACTGGATGCCTAAAACCTCTTGTACCGGGGCCATCATGTACCATAGATAACCAAATACCGCGAGCATGTAGCCAATACTGAGATTGGAATAAAATACCATCAGCATGGATACCGCACGAAATACATCAAATCCAAACAAGAAAATGAGATAGCTGGTGCGGGTAGCCGCATCGCTTTGCCAAGCAAAATTAATGGAATGATTTTTTACATGGCGTGCAGACAGGATCAGTTGCTGTCCGTAGTACTGTTCACGGTTGCTGGCACGAATTTGATGGATCGCACCCAAGGTATCGTTCAACGCTTGTTGAAATACCTCATAGGCCGAGTTTTCATTGGTTTTTAAGGTTTTGATTCTACCACCGACACTGCGGGTAAAATAAATCACCACCGGATTGAGCAACATAATAAACAGACCCAAGCGCCAGTCCATCCAGATCAACACAGCCGCGGTTCCAACAATGGTTAAGAGCGCCACTAGCAGTCGACTAATGGTGCTACCGATAAAGTTATCTAGAGTATCGAGGTCGGTGATCAAGTTAGTGACTACTGTGCCCGTACCTAAACTTTCATATTCCGCCATGGATATAGTTTGCAAGTGCTGAATTTGGCGGCTGCGAATTTTAAAGATGATGTTTTTCGCAATAATACAAAATTGCCGGGTCTGGATAACGCCCAACACCAGAGAAATTATGCGCAATAACAAACTAATGATTAAAATGACCGCGATATAAATGACGGGCAGATGCCACTCTGTGGGCGTAAATCTATCAATAGTCGCAATAGCGATGCCGGGTTTATGCAGTAACACCTCATCCACCAGCAAGGGCATTAATAAAGGTACCGGAACGCTAGTAATCGCGCCTAAAACCGCTATGATATGTGCAGTTACCAATTCTTTTTTATGTTTTAACGCCAGTTGATAGATATATCGCCAAGTATAGGCTGAGGGATTGGGGGCGGAATTATTTGGGGCCACAGAAGTTTCAACACAATGATCTATTTCGCTTAAATTATAGCGATGCTTAGACTGTTTAGGGAAAATTTATTTTTACTTTACCACTTATTATGTCAAGTTGCTTCCGCTTTGTATTACTGACGCTGATCATTTTCCATAGTATCAGCGCTTATGCTAATGATTTGATAGCGCAGCGTGCACAGTTTCAGCAGATTGAGCTGCTACTGGCACAAAACAAACCTGAAGTCCCAGATTTGATTGCGCAACTTGCGGACTATCCTTTATACCCTTATTTACAATATCAATGGTTAAAGAAGAACCTGGGTCAGACAGAGTCCATGACCGTGTTTTTGGATAAATACCCAAATTCACGTTATGGAGAACTATTGCGTGGCAAATGGTTACATTTTATAGCTGCGCAGCAACGCTGGGATGAAATTAGTCGCTCTTACCAAGCCACTGAGGCGGTGGATTTACAATGTCTGTACCAGCACGCACAGTTTTTGGGTGATAAGAAAGACGTGGCATTGGAGACTGTCAAAGCTTTATGGCTACGTGGGGAAGAGTTGCCGTCGGCATGTGATTATTTAGTAAACGCTTTAAAAGCCTCACCGCTGATGAGCGCCGAACTCGTCTGGAAACGTTTTGCTAATGCATTGCAAAATAATCTGCCACGTTTAGCAGAACAATTGCTGCCCTTAATGTCCAACGAACAACAAGCAAGTGCCAAATTTTGGATACGCGTGCATAGCGCACCCGAGTCGATTACTTCACCTGCTTTTGAGCGTTTGCCAGAAGCCTACCAAGCTCAAATATTCGCACATGCGATTCAAAAACTGGCGCATAAAAATCCCAGTTACGCTACTTTACTGTGGGATAGTAAGGGTAAAAATTTAAACCTAGATCCAGACTTACGTGCTCAAGTTGAGCTACATTTGGCGTTAAGTTTAGCTAAAAATCAACTTCCAGGCGCCTATCAGCGTTTGGTACAGCTTAAAACTAACGATGCCGACGTTAAAGAATGGCGCTTGCGCACGGCTTTGCTCGAAAATAATTGGGCGCACGTGCAAGAAGTAAGCGCGCTCTTAAGTCCTGAAGATCAGAATTTACCTCGCTGGCAATATTGGCGTGCACGTGCTTTGACTGAGTTGGGACAGCAGGACGCGGCTCAAGCATTGTTTAAACAGGCCGCCAGCAAACGCGATTACTATAGCTATCTTGCAGCGGATTATGTCGGTTTAGACTATCAACTGGCTGATCAACCAGTTGCAGTGCGACCAGAATTACTCAGCGAACTGCAGGGGAGTGCGGATATGCAGCTTATTCAGGAGCTGCGTACGTTAAAACGTGAACATGAAGCTCAAGCGCAATGGTGGTTTTTAATTAAATCCTTGGATAAAGAGCATATAATTGCCGCGGCTAAAATTGCTCAGCAGTGGGGTTGGCAGCATATCGCAATTTTTACCATTGCCAAAGCTGAGCATTGGGATGACGTGGATTTACGTTTTCCACTATTTTATCAAGATCAAGTATTGCAAACTGCTGAAACGCACCGCTTAGACCCCGCGGTGGTTTTTGGGTTAATACGCCAGGAAAGTGCTTTTAATCAAGATGCTGAATCGCCAGTCGGGGCTAAAGGATTGATGCAAATCATGCCTAGCACGGGGTCACAAATTGCTAAAGAATTAAATACCACGTTGGGTGCGGTAAGTAATCTTTACAATCCTGAAACCAATATTCAGTTTGGAAGCTATTATTATAAAAAGTTACTGCAGCAGTTTAATGGGCATTTTGCTCTAGCTGCAGCGGCGTACAATGCTGGGCCACACCGGGTAGATAGTTGGTTGCCCAAAACAGGGATAGTCCCCGCAGATGTCTGGATAGAAACTATCCCTTTTAAGGAAACTCGCAAATATGTAACTTCGGTACTCTATTATGCGATGGTCTACCAACAGCGTTTACATCGGAATACCCTAAAAATGCGTGATTTTGTGCGCGATATCCAGCCATTATAAAATTTGAGCTGATTTTTTTAGAGGTCTGTAAGATAATGTCACCTCTGGGAAGTATGGTGTTATAACCGTAGTCTTAAGCGTGAGCGTAATAACTGAAATTTAAACTAAGCTTTAGCCGATAACATCAAGTTATATAAAAAGTCTCCGTTAACAACTTTTATTTTGCCTATCTCAGACGCCAGGCATGCTTATGATTGCATTTGGCAATAAAGATTTTGTGCTTTGGTCGAAAATGGACATTAATAATAATAAATAATATAAATTAATTTTAGGTATAAACCCAATGGTAAAACAGCACAGCTTTACCCGAGAAGAATTATTAAAATCTGGTAGAGGCGAATTGTATGGGCCGGACAATGCACAATTGCCTCTGCCCAATATGCTGATGATGGATAGAATCATACATATTTCGGACGAAGGCGGCGCATACGACAAAGGCGAAATTATTGCAGAGCTCGACATTAACCCCGACTTATGGTTTTTTGCGTGTCATTTTCAGGGTGACCCAGTGATGCCTGGGTGTTTAGGTCTAGATGCTATGTGGCAATTAGTCGGATTCTATCTTTGCTGGATGGGCGGACCCGGAAAAGGTCGTGCTCTGGGGGTCGGTGAAGTGAAATTTAAAGGACAAGTATTGCCGCATGCCAAAAAAGTCACTTATCGTATTCAGTTAAAACGCGTTATTTTACGTAAATTGGTGATGGGCATTGCGGATGCTACGATGGAAGTAGATGGCAAAGTCATTTATGAAGCCACAGATTTACGTGTCGGTCTGTTCACATCTACCCAAGATTTTTAGGAGTCTACATAATGAAACGAGTAGTTGTGACCGGTTTAGGGATTGTATCCAGTATTGGCAATAACCGCGATGAAGTTGTGCAATCGCTCAGAAGTGGTCGCTCTGGTATTGTGTTTGCTGAAGACTACGCAAAACTAGGGTTTAGAAGTCATGTGCATGGTCCCATTAACATCGATCTAGATGCCCTGATTGACCGCAAAGTTAAACGCTTTATGGGTGATGGTGCCGCCTTTAACTATATTGCTATGCAACAGGCAATCGATGATTCAGGGCTGAGTGAAAACGAGGTGTCCAATTATCGCACTGGACTGGTGATGGGGTCAGGAGGACCTTCGACCTCAAATCTGGTGGAAGCTGCAGATATCTTGCGCGAGAAAGGCGTTAAAAAAGTAGGACCTTATATGGTTCCTAGAACTATGTCGAGTACCAATACCGCTTGCTTAGCAACGCCTTACAAAATTAAAGGCGTGAATTATTCTATCAGCTCAGCGTGTGCGACGAGTGCGCATTGCATTGGGCATGCGATGGAGTTGATTCAAATGGGTAAACAAGATGTGGTGTTTGCTGGGGGCGGTGAAGAAGTTCATTGGACCATGTCGGTGTTATTCGATGCGATGGGTGCCTTATCTTCCAAATATAACGATACCCCTGCGACTGCCTCTAGACCTTATGACGAAACGCGTGACGGCTTTGTGATCTCCGGTGGCGGCGGTGTTTTAGTGATTGAAGAGCTTGAGCATGCGAAAGCACGTGGCGCTAAAATCTATGCTGAACTCGTTGGTTACGGTGCGACTTCTGATGGTTACGATATGGTGCAGCCTTCTGGTGAAGGTGCGATTCGATGCATGCAGCAAGCGATGGCGACAGTACACGATCCTATAGATTATATCAATGCGCATGGAACCAGTACGCCTGTCGGCGATACCAAAGAACTTGAAGCCTTACGTAGCGTTTTTGGTCCTGGCAATGTGCCCAAAGTCAGTTCCACCAAATCTCTGACTGGACATGCCTTAGGGGCTGCAGGCGTGAATGAATCGATTTATGCATTATTGATGATGCAGGAAAACTTTTTAAGTGCCTCTGCAAATATCGTACATCTTGATCCTAATGCGCTGGATATTCCCATTGTGCGCGAGCTGCAAGAGAATATTACGCTGAATACGATTATGTCGAACAGTTTTGGATTTGGCGGCACCAATGCCACGTTGATTTTTCAACGCTATCAAGGTTGAAAAGCCCGACATTTATCTCCACTATTCTGCTAAACGATGCGGCTTTCTTGAGGGTAGCACATAATTTTATTGTGTGCTCCTTAAATCAGAGGGTTCTATGCATGCTCAAGCACTCAGTCCTCTTGAGTCAAGCCATAGTCATCGATTTTAATTTTACGAGCAGGTTTAGCCCGTTGCACTTCTGTGCTAGGGATGCATGCTTTAATGATGGGCAGCAAGGTGTTGCTCGACCTACACGTTTATAGATTTATGCCCAGCTCCGCGCAAAAAATTCAATATAATCAAAACAAACTCCAAAAACGCTTACGTCACTATGTGGGTGATGCTATTGCTGACTACAACATGATTGAGAATGGTGATAAAGTCATGGTGTGTTTGTCTGGCGGTAAGGATTCATTTACTTTGCTGGATATTTTATTGAGTTTGCAAAAAAGTGCTCCGGTGCAATTTGAAATTGTCGCTGTCAATTTGGATCAGAAACAACCCGGATTTCCTGAGCATGTTTTGCCGCAGTATCTTGAATCTTTGGGCGTGAACTACCATATTATCGAAAGAGATACTTATAGTGTGGTTAAACGCGTTATTCCAGAAGGTAAGACCACCTGTAGTCTCTGTTCTCGCTTACGCCGTGGGACGTTGTATGGGTATGCAGAAGCAAATGGCATAACTAAAATCGCTTTAGGTCACCATCGGGATGATATTTTAGAAACTTTTTTCTTAAATATTTTTTATGGTGGTAAGTTGAAAGCGATGCCGCCAAAATTACTCAGTGACGATAAGAAAAACATTATTATCCGACCGTTAGCGTATTGTCGGGAGAAAGATATCGAACGATACGCCGCGCAACGGAATTTTCCGATTATTCCGTGTAATCTATGCGGCTCGCAGGAAAATTTACAACGTAAGGCGATGAAAGAAATGTTGACGAGTTGGGATAAACAGTTCCCTGGACGTCTGGAGACAATTTTCTCCAGTTTGCAAAACGTTGCGCCATCGCAATTGGCCGACAGCCAACTATTTGATTTCATAAATTTACAACGGGATTTAGCGTTTACACCCGGGTGTACAGATGCGGTGGACACCGATATTCATCTTGGGGTATTGTTGCAATAACCCTTGGTTGAAAAACTACCCAGGATGGTCAACTGGACCTAAGCTTTTTTAAAGTCAATCTGCAAATTGGCAGTGGATTAACAATCTGTTTACGGAGTAACAATGGAACATTTTAAATTATCAATTTTTATTACCATCGCTTGTTTAGTCGCTGCGTTTCTATGGAGCGGTTTAGAAGCAGCTTTTCTGGCGCTGATACTGGGTTTTCTTGAGGTGAGCTTGTCATTTGACAATGCCGTGGTGAACGCCAGTGTGTTAAAACGCATGGATCAAGTGTGGCAGACGCGTTTCCTGACCTGGGGGATGTTGATTGCGGTGTTTGGTATGCGTTTAGTGTTTCCCGTAGCGATAGTCGCGTTTGCGACTGGCTCAGGATTTGAAGCGGTCACGACGATGGCGCTTAAAGATCCCATGCAGTATGCGCAACATCTGCAAAATTCGCACACCTTAATTGCGTCTTTTGGCGGAACCTTTCTCTTATTAGTGGCATTTTCTTTTCTCTTTGATGATGAACGCGATATTTTTTGGCTGGATCATTTGGAAGAAAAATTACAATCGTTGGGTAAAGTGGATGCCATCGGTACGACAGTCACCTTAGGCGCTTTACTGTTAACTTATAACTTAGTGCTTCCCGAGCATCAGCATGATGTGTTGATGGGCGGCATTTGGGGCATATTTTTATACGGCTTAGTCAGTAGCTTGGATAGATTCTTCCAATCTGATGAGGAAACTGAAGTGCTGGCTGATGCGGCGAAAAAAAGTGGCATGATGGCGTTTATGTATTTAGAACTCTTAGATGCTTCATTTTCATTTGACGGTGTGATTGGGGCTTTTGCGATCACTCGAGATATCGTGATTATTATGCTGGGTTTGGGTATCGGAGCGATGTTTGTTCGATCTCTGACCGTTTTGCTGGTGAATAGAGGTACCTTAGATGAATATATTTTTCTAGAGCACGGAGCACATTATGCGATTGGTGCTTTAGCAATCATTATGTTAATCAGTACTTTTCAGCATATTCCTGAAATTTTTACGGGTTTGATCGGTGCAACATTTATTGGTTTGTCATTGTTGTCTTCTATACGCGATAAGAACAAACAAGCTCAAGCTTAAAATTTCTACTTTTAAGGCTCACACGGAGATTTATTATGAGTATATCCTTATCTAAAGGCGGCAATCTTAGCCTCTCCAAAACCGATCCCACGCTGAAAAATGTCTTGGTCGGTTTAGGTTGGGATGCAAGACCAACAGACGGTGCAGATTTTGACCTCGATGCCAGTGCATTTTTATTAAAAGCTGATGGTAAAGTGCGCTCTGACAGTGACTTTATCTTTTATAACCAAACTAAATCTGCCTGTGGCTCTGTAGAGCATACAGGTGATAATCGCACCGGTGCGGGCGACGGTGATGACGAAAGTTTAATAGTCCTCCTCGATAACGTCCCGTCGGATGTGCAAACGATAGCCTTTACGGTAACCATTCATGAAGCTGATAGCCGTAAACAAAATTTTGGTCAAGTTTCACATGCCTTTGTGCGTATCGTCAATAAAGATACCGGGGTAGAAGTTACCCGCTATGACTTAAGCGAAGACGCATCAATCGAAACTGCGATGATCTTTGGCGAAATATATCGTCATAATGGCGAGTGGAAATTTAAAGCGGTTGGTCAGGGTTACTCTGGTGGTCTTGGGGCCTTAGCACGTCAATATGGAATAAATGTTTAACCGCCCAGACTCACGGTCTGGGTTTATAAAAATCACAAACAGGAGGTAGTATGCCAGTTTCATTAAGTAAAGGTGGAAATGTAAATTTAAGCAAAGAGGCCCCAGGCCTCAGTAAAATTGCGGTCGGATTAGGCTGGGACGCACGGGCAACCGATGGCGCAGCCTTCGATTTGGATGCCAGTGCCTTTTTACTCAAAGCGGATGGTAAAGTGAGATCGGATAACGATTTTTGCTTTTACAACAATAAAAAAGTCGCAGACGGTGCTGTGGAACATGCAGGTGACAACCAAACAGGTGCGGGTGATGGTGATGACGAAGTGGTCAACGTTCACTTAGCGAATGTTCCTAGCGATGTCGATAAAGTGGTATTTGCGGTGACGATTCATGAGGCGGAAGCCCGTAGACAAAATTTTGGTCAAGTCAGTCGCGCGTATATCCGCGTAGTCAATCAAGACGGCGGTCAAGAAATTGCACGTTATGACTTAAGCGAAGATGCATCCGTGGAAACGGCCATGATTTTTGGTGAACTGTACCGTAATGGGGCCGATTGGAAATTCCGGGCCGTGGGTCAAGGCTTTGCCGGGGGATTAGGTCCGTTGGCGTCATCCTTCGGTGTGAGCGTTTAATTTTTAGAACTACTCCTAAGCCACTGCCGTGCAGTGGCTTTTATTTGGGCAGGCAAAACCATGGCAATAAATTTACAAAAAGGTCAGAAAATTTCGCTGGCTAAAGAATCTGGCGGTGCGTTAAGCAAAGTCATTATGGGCTTAGGCTGGGATGCAGTGCAAACTCAAGCGCCTGCAAAAAGCGGCGGATTTTTAAGTGGCATGTTTGGCGGTGGAAATGCGGCTAGTAGCGGCGGTGCCATCGATTTGGATGCCTCTGTGGTACTCTTTAACGATCAAAATAAACCTGTGGATGTGGTGTATTTTGGGCAGCTAAAAAGTAAAGACGGCAGCATTACCCACACGGGTGATAACCGTACGGGAGATGGTGATGGTGACGATGAACAAATTATAGTGGAACTTAGCCGGGTACCAGAAACGGTAAAGTCGTTAGTGTTTACCGTAAGTTCCTATACCGGACAAAACTTCGATAGCGTGCAAAATGCCTATTGTCGTTTGGTAGACGGTAGCAATCAAAGTGAAATTGCTCGTTACACCCTCAGTGCGCAAGGCACACATACCGCACAAATTATGGCCAAGTTGTATCGGCATAATGGCGAGTGGAAAATGCATGCGATTGGTGAAAACGGCACAGGTCGCACCATCGAGAATTTACTACCGCAAATTATCCCGCACCTCTAACTCGGTATGCGCATTTGGTTTAATAAAACCTTCTCAACCATTAGCGCAGTCTTCAATAATCTTCGCCAGTCGTTTCCGGCTGGCGAAATTACCTTGATATGTACCCATGTCCATCTGGGTGCCACGGCGTTTCTTGCTGCGGATGAATGTTATCTGGAACCCGAAAATCTCAAAGGCGACGCCTATGTTGATTGGTGTTTAAATTTTTGCCAGCAACAGCGTATTTCAGTGTTTTGGCCAGGCAAAGAGGCAGCGCTACTCAGTTTGCAGCATGCTAAATTTGCAGAGCACGGCATCCAAATCCTCTTGGTCGCAGATTTTGACACGCTTAATTTATTGCATGATAAAGCGGCGTTTTATCAGCAGCTACCGACGGCGGTTGCAGAAGTGATGGATTTTATAGCGATCAATGATCTCGCCAGTTTTGATCTTGCCTTGGCAGAGTTAGGCGCTAAGCACCCGCAATTATGCATTAAACCTGCTGTTTCGGTGTATGGGCTGGGTTTTAAAGTTTTGGATACGCAACGCAATAGCATCACTCAGATTTTAAAAGGGATTGAATACCAAATACCGTTGGCAGAATTACGTTATGGCATGCAAACGAGTACCCAGTTCCCGACATTATTAGTGATGGAGCATTTGGCGGGCGTGGAATGGAGCGTCGATTGCGCAGGCTTGCATGGAGAGCTCCTGTGTGCAGTGCAACGTAAAAAAGCTCCGCAAGCGGGGTATGGACAAAGTATCGATAACCAGCCTGAAATAACTGGCATGGTGCAGCGCTTAACCCAGCATTATCGTTTAAACGGCATTTTTAATATTCAATTTAAAGCAGGTCAGCACGGACCGCGGTTATTGGAAATTAATCCCCGGCCATCGGGTGGATTTGGGATGGCTTGCCTCGCAGGGGTGAATCTTGCTGGGGTGGCATTACAGGCGGCGCTCGGGCAGAGACCGCCCATTCCGGCAATTGATTATGGATTACGCGTGTCTGAAGTGAATACTCCCGTCGTCCTAAAATCCAATTAACTGTACTGAAGTCATTATGGATACTCCGTTGTTGCAGCGTAAGCTGCGTCATTTCGATCTAACGCACTAATTTTCAATACTAATACACATGAGTAGCGAAAAAGATACTTTATTCCAACAAATTGAACGTACCGAAGATTTTGTGTTTGACGAGCGTGTCGCTAAAGTGTTCGATAACATGGTGTCGCGTAGCGTACCGTTTTATAACGAAATCCAACGGCTGCAATCGGATTTGGTAATAGAGTTTTTACCGGCAGAAAATGCGGTCATTTGTGATCTTGGCTGCTCTACCGGCACCACGCTGGCACATATCGCACAGCATGCCGCCTGTCCTGAGACTACCCAGTTTATTGGCTTTGATAATTCCGCAGCGATGTTGGATAAGGCTAAGCAGAAATTGGTCAATATCGCCGCTAGCCAATTGCAGCTGGTGTGTGCGGATTTAAGTACACTCAACGAAATTCCGCCGTGTCATGTGGTGATTTTAAATTGGACTTTACAATTTGTGCGCCCTATTGAGCGCGAGTATTTGCTAAAACATATTTACAACGCCCTGCAGCCCGGCGGGGCTATTTTTTTATCGGAAAAAATTTTAGCCAATGATGCACAGTTGAATCGCTTATATATTGACCATTATCTAGAATTTAAAAAATCCCAAAGTGGTTATACTGATCTCGAAAACCAGCGTAAGCGTGAAGCCTTAGAAAATATTCTGATTCCTTATAAATTAGAAGAAAATTATGCGTTATTGCAGCGGGCAGGGTTTACACGCATGGACACCTATTTTCGCTGGTTAAATTTTGCCTGTTTGCTTGCGATTAAGACTTAGCAGAGGGTGGCGGCTTCTGTTCTGCTTGCGCTGATGCTAAGCGAGCCGCTATCCGTGCTCTTGCGGTCACCGAGAGTGTGATATGTTGCTGCTGTGCACTTATCTGCCAGGCCTCATGTACAAACGCTAATTGTTTACAAAATTGGCGACAACGTGAGCAAACTAGTAGATGCAGCTTGAGTTGGAGCCGTTGCCAAAGACTCAACGGGGTATCAAAACCTTGCGCTGCTAATGCAGTCGCTTGCTGACAGCTCAGCATTATGTGGCCTGAGTAAACCAGTGCGTATCAAGACACTGTCTAAGTTTCATTCGAGCTCTGGATAAGGTGACCCATAACTGATTAGCGTTTTTCAGCGCCAAAATTTCACAACATTCTTCTGTCGAGACTCCATCCATACGTAAACTCAGGAGTTCTGCCATGTGTTTGGGTAGACGGCTTTGGCATTGTGTAAAAATTTCCCAAAATTCATGCTGATCAAAGTTGCTCTCGGGGGTGCCCCAATCAATCAATTCAACCTGCCAGTGTCCATTTTGATCAAATTGATAGTGCATTAAATCCTCATCCCAAAGTGAGTCAATGGAAAATGTGTGTTCATGACCAACTTTACGCCAATGGTCAAGCAATTTATTTTTAAGAATGGCAACTAACCAAGTGCTCACCGCAGCTTGTTGGTTAAAGCGTTCTAAGTTTTGTAAGCCAGCGAGGAGAGTTTCTTGCACCAAATCTTCGGCAATCGTCTCGGAACGTACTCGAGCAAAGGCATAACGATATAAAGTGTCACCGTAATCGGCTAACCATTTACTTGCATCAAGTGAGCTCATAAAAAGCATTATCCGTGGGTCAAAGAGACCATTCTAGCGGATAATGCTTTATTGTCACAGATAAAATGCTAAGGTTTTATTTTGTCTCTTCTTTTTTGCTGCCGCATTTGCCTTCTGTTTCTTTCATATCCATATTTTTACTGCCACATTTCCCTTCTGTTGCTTTCATATCAGCAGGAGCATCTTTAGACATTTTATTCGCGCCGCATTTCGCTTCGCCGCAAGAACCGTCTTTCTTTTTCATATCCGCAGCTGGGGCTTCAGCTTCAGCAAATTGCATATAGCCTTGGCTAAGTTCAGTCATCGCAAATGGGCTGGTATTGGTAGGGGTGGTTTCAGCCTGAACAAGACTAGAACCCATCGCCAATAAAGTTGTTCCTAAAGTTAACGCTAAGGGAGATTTATGTGATTTTTTCATTATGGATACCTCTGGGTTAAAGTTAATCAGTCCTGCGGATCAGGACTACTGATTAGACGTATAACTTAGGCAAACCTTACACACATAATAAAATTTTTTTTATACGTAAGATATCTAAACTGCGAGTCGGACAAAAAGTTAGAGTGG
>SXIZ01000295.1 GCA_005779525.1 Methylococcaceae bacterium | reverse complement strand
TAAAATCTAGGCCTTTTTTTTGCCTGCAATTTAGTTTTGGGTAAAGTTCTGGGTAAATAGGGATTTTTGCTAACATAAAAATCAAGGTATTTTTATGCTCTTTTCTTATTCATTACATACCAGTTCTCAAGTCTTATTTCCAAGTTTTGCATTGCGCAACGCAGAAAAGTCGCCTGTAAAGTTGTAACTTCCGAGCTTGGAATTAATAGTAATCACGGACAGTCATGTCATCGAGGGGGGCAGGGGCTTGGCGCTGTTTAATCCTAAACTTTCAAGCGATAACCTACCCCGGATTCGGTTAATAGAAATTTGGGCTGCGAGGGGTCGTGTTCTAATTTTTGTCTTAATTGGCTCATATAGATGCGTAAATAATGCGCATTCTCTTGATAGGACGGCCCCCAGACTTCTTTGAGGATATGTTGTTGGGTGAGGACTTTGCCCGCATGTTTGATCATCACGCACAGTAACCGATATTGAATGGGCGTTAAATGGACTTCGGCGTCGTTTACATAAACTATGCGGTGGTGTAAGTCGACTTTGAGTGGGCCGGTTTGAAACACTTCGGTAGCTAGGGCTTCACCTGAACGCAGGGCGTGGCGTAAACCGACGCGAATGCGTGCTAGCAGTTCACCAAAACTGAAGGGTTTGCTTAAATAATCATCGGCGCCCGCATCCAGGGCTTCAATTTTTTGCTGCTCATGACTGCGGGCAGACAGGATGATGATCGGTAACGCTGACCAGGAACGAATAGCCTTGATCACTTCAACGCCTTCCATATCGGGGAGGCCTAAATCCAAGATGACCAAGTCAGGTTTGCGCACGCTGGCTTCAATAATGCCTTGTTTGCCAGTTTTAGCTTCGAACACTTGAAAATGTTGGGCGGTTAAGGAGGTGCGTAAAAAACCCCGGATAGACGGGTCGTCTTCAATCACGATCAGAGTGGGATTGGATTTGGTCATAATCAGCCTGACAGGTGAGGTTTATTCTTCCGCACTGAGTTCTGGCGGCGGATGATCCAGGGGCAAGGTAAAACTAAAAATTGCCCCGCCCGTGGGACGATTTTCCACCCGAATGCGGCCTTGGTGTACTTCAACAATCGCTCGGCAGATCGCAAGACCCAGACCGACACCGCTCTGGGCAGTCTCGTGTTGCGCTTGATAAAATTTTTCAAAAACTTGCGCTTCTAAGCCTGCTGGAATACCGGAACCGTGATCAGCAACCGCAATTTCAACCTGATCAACAGCCAGGTTGGCATAAATTTCTAAAGCTGAACCCGCTGGCGTATAGCGTACTGCATTTTCCAATAAGTTGATTAACACTTGTTCAATCATGACGGCATCGGCATAGAGCATTGGTATTCCCGGCGGTAGATTAACTTTTACGCTACGCTCTGCCAAGTGTTTCTGTAAGCGGGTTAATGCTGAGCCAATTACTTCTTCTAGGGGATGCCATTGTTTGTTGAGCTCGACCACGCCTGAGTCTAGGCGCGCCATGTCCAATATATTATTGACCAGATTCGACATGCGTTCGGCTTCATTGAGAATGGCATGCCCCAGATTTAACTGATCTTGACGTTGCAGTTGTCCTTCGTCTTCTACTAAGGTGCTGGCTGAGCCAATGATGGTGGCTAATGGAGTGCGTAAATCGTGTGAAATCGCACTCAGTAAGGAGTTACGCAAGCGTTCTGTTTCAATTTGCATATGCGTACGTTTAGCGTGTTCGGTCAATCGGATGCGGGCTAGGGCTTGGGCGATTTGGCGTAAAAAAGTTTCCAGCAGTTTTTGCTGTTCGGGTAGAAAAATACGCCGCAAATTGACGGGCACCAGGGCAAGTACACCTAACACATGATCATCGTTGTGAATCGGATAATAAATAGCTTCGGCACCGGGCAGGGTATGGGTTCCTTGTCCAGCCATTTCATTATGGTCAAACACCCATTGCGCGACACTTAAATCCGCATGATGCAAGGATTCAGGCAGAGCGGTTTGCTGGGGATAGCCAATGCAGGCGTGAGCATCTGGAAATAAAATAACATTTGGACTGCTGAATTCCGCGTGTAGGTGTTGCACGGCGATGCGCACTACATCGTCTTCCGATTGACTTAAGCTGAGTTCTTTGCTCATTGCGTATAGCGCGGCGGCACGTCGTTCACGATGCGCTGACACTTTAGCTTGCGCACGCACATTCACCATTAAATTGCTGATCACGATCCCCACCACCAGCATCGCCACTAACGTGATCAGATATTGGCTATCTAGAACCGAGAAACTGTAATAGGGTTGGACAAATAAAAAGTCAAAAATGGCGACACCCAATACGGATGACAGAATGGATGGTCCTCGGCCAAAACGCGTGGCAATAAACACCACGCCCAATAAAAAAACCATCACCAGATTTGCAAGTTCTAAGCGCCCGGCCATCAAGTGCGCGATGAAAGCACTGAGCAAGGTAATCAAGCTGGCCCAGACATAGCGATAATAGTATTCTTTGGGTTTAACCTGTGAACGTTGCAATAAACCGGGTAAGGATTTGCGTTTTAACAAAGAAAATTCTGCATCTAAGGTTTCGCTATCGGCATTCAGGGGACTGCCTAACAAATACAGATTGATATTGTGCGCATGCGTAATCAGCGCGTCGACCAGTGAGCCAAATAGCCAACGTTTCCAGCCGCGTCGAGTAGGTTTGCCGATCACGATTTTATTGATATTACGTTCGCGGGAAAATTGGATAATCGCTTCGCCCATCTCCGGGGCGCTGAGGGTCACGGTTTCGGCCCCGAGTTGTTCGGCTAAACGGAGAATGCGCAAGATGCCATCGCGTTTTTCTGCGGGTAAGCGTTGTAATTGTGGTGTTTCTACGTAGGCAACTATCCATTGTGCACGCATGCTGGTAGCCAGACGTTTGCCCGCTCTCACCAAACGTTCCGCAAGCGCATTAGGCCCAATGCAGACCAAAATGCGTTCGTTAACTTGCCATACTTCACGGATCGCATGATCATCCCGATAGTTAAGCATTTGTAAATCAACGCGATTGGCAGTTTGGCGTAGTGCCAATTCGCGCAAGGCGATTAGATTGCCTTTACGAAAGAAGTTATGAATAGCATGCTGCGCTTGTTGCGGCAGATATATTTTGCCTTCTTTCAGTCGCAGTAATAGTTCATCGGGCGGTAAATCGACTAACTCAATTTCATCCGCATCTTCAAACACGGTGTCAGGTACTGTTTCCCAAACACGAATGCCGGAAATTTGCCCGATATCATCATTGAGGCTTTCTAAATGCTGCACATTGAGCGCTGTGTAAACATCGATACCGGCTTCTAATAATTCATGAATATCTTGCCAGCGCTTAGGATGTCTGGAGCCCGGTGCATTGGTATGCGCAAGTTCGTCAACCAGCATAATGCTCGGATGCCGTTTCAGCGCCGCATCGATGTCAAATTCACGCAGCGTGGTACCACGATGTTCAATTTGACGGGTGGGCAGTATTTCTAGTCCGTCGAGTAATGCTTGGGTTTCCTTACGTGCATGCGTTTCTACTAAGCCCACAACCACATCGAGATTTTCAGAACGTCGTTCGCGAGCAGCTAACAGCATGGCATAGGTATTACCCACGCCCGCGGCGGCGCCAAAAAAAATTTTTAAGCGACCCCGTTTTGATTTGGCCTTTTCTCGCTCCACTCGGGCAAGTAATTCATCAGGATCAGGACGCGTATTCATTTAGGAATATTTACAAGGTTTATGTACTAGGCGTGTGGCGAGTTCAGGTCTTAAGGTGCATAGTAATTGAAAACGCTGTAAAAATTTCGTTAAAATTCTGCGCTTTTTCTGAATGTAGGCCAAATTTGCTGGTGCTGTGTTCGATTGCAATAAATTAGCTAAAATTGCCGCAAGGGTACTGAATTGATGGCTGCGGTCGTCGGGCGAAAATTAAAGCAAGAAACTATCACCTGCAACTAGATGAGTGCCCAAAGGTAGTTACCGTTGAAGGCGATTTCGTATTATCCGCAGAAGGGAGTAACGAGATAAGGTTTTGATACGCATTGGGAAAATTTCGTATGTGGCAAGCGCATTAATTACTCGGCAATTCCCGGCGGCAAAAGCGACACACTTTGGCTTCAATTTTGATGACTTCCGCGCAGAACGGGCATTTTTGGGCTTTACCCGACTTTATTTTGCGTTTTTCTAGCGTTCTGTAATTGGGTTTGGAGGCTACAGCCGCAAAAATCCCTATAATCGGCGATAACAGCAGCGATAAAAATATATAGCGATGCGCTCTTAAGCCTTTAAATCTCGCTATAGCACCTGCAACTAAACTAAAAATCACCCATAAAAAAGCTATACCCATAAATTTATCCTCGTGTTCAAGTGACTGATCCTGATGTGCTTGGCCCGATAATTTGGCTCATTTAGTGTGTTTTGATGTTGTGCAGCTAAGTATTGCTAAGCAATCGCTTAGCATGATTTGGATGTCTGATTGTGATTGATGCTTTTGTCGCGCATACTGCAATATATGTTCTACAAATGTATGTTTTATCCCAATGTCTTCAGCGTAGCTCATTCTCCGTTTGAAACTATTTCAGCGCCTGCTGCTTGGCCTAGCACCTGATTGTCGCTTGCGCATAGGGTATTGAAAAATTATTAAGCAAAATGTAATCCACTTTTTTATGTACGGGGTTGCGGCGGAAACACAGGTGAATTTCTAAAATACATGGACCTTCAACGTTAACACAATGGTAAATCAGCTAAAATTTAACGTTACCTAGATATTTGTAGTGGACGAAGTTTGATTCCAGCGCATAGTATAAAACGCACAAACCAGAAAATATGTTAATTATTTCACATTTTTTTTAAATTTGTCGTGCGCCATAGTACATTATGAGCGACCTGAAGTCTGTTATAGAGTGTTTTACATTGAGGTAATGGGCATAGAGCGTTTTAACGGATAGCTTTAGGATGAAGTGCAGAGGAGGGCAGTGATCAACTCAGGCGAGTGGATTAAGACTTCACTATTACTAAACTCGGCGGTACTAATTTATCCATCAGTTTTGCTTTCAGCGAAGCTGGTTATGAGAGCGGAAGATAAAAGCTTAAATTCTATGTAGTTATCTTATTGCTCGTGCAAATAATGTGGCAACTTAAAATGGCTAGTCGAAAACCAAAATTTTAGTTATTTAACCTGAGTTCGGGATAAGAAATGTAACCGTCCAATATGGGATGATGTTAATTAAATCATACATTACAACTACCCAAGAATGGCTACACCCTAATGCTTACAAGTTTATATTGCGACATTGACGATTTTTACCTACTTT
>SXIZ01000031.1 GCA_005779525.1 Methylococcaceae bacterium | reverse complement strand
CCTCTAATTGCTAAGCCTTTTAACTGAAACAATGTAAACAAGCCTGAAATGAGATCTTCCTTACGGATCGGGTTATTACTGATATCCAAAGATAAATTTAAAATATCTCCTAGCGCATCAGGCACAGCGGTTAATTGGTTATTATTCAACTTTAAATCGACCAAGTTACCCAGCGCGCCTAAAGTACCCGGAACGGTAGTAATCTGATTAAAACTAAAATCTAAGGATTGCAAATTACTTAACGAAGATATAGGTGCAATACCTTCGGGGATCGAGCGCAACTGATTGTTTGCAACAGATAAGCTTGTTAAGTTAGCTAAAAGCCCCACTTGATCAATCAGACTAATCAGCTGATTATTGTTTAAATTTAGACTTTGTAACGCTGTTAAGCCACTCAGTCCAATGGGCAACACGGTTAAGTTATTTTTACTAAGATTTAAGTTTTGCAGCAGGGTTAAGCCTGAAATTTGATCGGGTAGCAGCGTGATTGCATTTTCAGAGACATCAAAATTGCGTAACTGACTTAAATTACCAATCTCACTGGGCAAAGTGGTCAGTTTATTGGTATGGAGATCTAAATTTTGCAGCGAGCTCAGATTGCCGATACTCGACGGTACGCTGCTTAAAAAATTATTGGAGACATCTAAGTTACGTAATTGCGTCAGATTGCCAATTTCAGCAGGTAGCGCGCCACTCAACAAATTAGAATATAAGTAAAGGTTTTGTAGCAAATTCAATTGCCCAATTTCCGCAGGGATAGCGCCATACAAGGCATTCCCCACCAATCTTAGATTCGTCAGATTAGTTAATTGTGCAAGCTCAACTGGAATTTGACCATATAAAAAGTTGGATCCCAGATCCAGGCCAATGACAGCGGTCTGTTCAACATTACACTGCACCCCAAACCAATTACATTCGGTACCTTCCGCCCCTAACCAATTACTATTGACTTTCCATTTAGGCCCTTCAGTTTGGTTGTAAATCGCAATCAGGGCGTTGCGTTCCGTCACAGAGATAGTAGCGAGGACTTCGGCAGAATTACCTAGTAATAAAAGAATAAGAAAAAACTTAAGTAAACAGTGCATTTAATAATCCCACCAAGAACACATTGCAAAAAACATTTTTGCAATCTTCTGACCTCATTCTCCCAAAGATTCTCGCTCTGGTCAAAGCTAAGCATTCTGCAATTATGAATGCTCACTTTAAATACGTTGACACCCAATGGCTGCATAGCATCGACTGACTAAATCAAAGTCCATCTGCTCACTGTTGCTAGAGCAACAGCTCTGAAACAACCTACTTTGAAAATTGATGCTGCACAAGCAACTACCTCGCATCTAAAAACGCTTTACTCGGGATTACAACTACCAACAGCGTGTCTACCCAAGAAAAAAACGTTACATTTTAAATTAAATAACAATAACTTAATGTTAGCCACCTTATAAATTAAGCGCACAATTCAATTTATCTTTAACTCTGGCATGATCCCTGCAATAACTAAGATAAACAGTCGCGACTCAGCTAACACGAGTGCAAGATTGTGATTTTTGCTGAATCTGGAGAATCTCACATGCATAGCCCATTGGTGGTAAATGATAAATTTGAAGCAGAAGCCGACTTACCGCAGGGTAAACGTTCCAATATCGTGGCCTTACGCGCTTCTGCCGACCGCTTATTGGATGAGTGGTCTAGTGTGCCTGCGCTAGCAAAAATGCAGGATGACAAATGGTCCGCGACCAGTGGCGATAACAAAGCCTGGGACTATGTTGTGATTATCGCATTATCTTTAGTCGTGCACGGCATTGTGGTACAGGTATTAAAAGATATGCCCTTAGCGAAACAAGATTTGGTTAAACAGGAAAAACCGCCCTCAAAAGTGCAGATTTCCTTTTATCAACCACCGCCACCCAAACCTGTGCCGCCACCACCGAAACCTGTGGTGCAAAAACCACCTCAACCTAAGGTTGTGCCACTGAAAAAACCACCTAAGCCCAAGGTCGCACCTAAACCCGTTCAGGAGTATGTAGAAGCGCCCATTAATACGCCTGTGTCTGATGCACCACCTGCGCCTGTGGTTTCGGCTCCGCCACCTCCACCGCCGCCACCGAAAGTGGAAAAAGTCACGCAACCTACAGCAGGCGCTGGATACTTAAATAATCCGCCACCGAACTATCCTGATATCGCCATGGAACGCGGCTGGGATGGCAAAGTGTTACTCAAAGTACATGTGCTGGCGAGCGGGAAACCCGACAGCGTGAATGTGAGTAAATCCAGCGGACATGAAGTATTAGACGAAGAGGCGGTCAGAACCGTAAAACAATGGTCTTTTGTACCGGGCAAACGCGGGGAAACTCCAATCGATGGCTGGGTAACCGTACCAATTACATTTAATTTACAAAATTGAGGTTTATATGACAGATACAACAACTCTTGGAGCGGCACAAGCCGTGACCGATGCCGCTAATCAGGCTTCCGCCCTAGCGGCACCCGCGGCGAATATTGCGCCAGCCGCCACTGATCTCGCGCCTGCAGCGACGCAACTCGCTGCCAATGCGGCCCAAACAGCACCTGCCGCACATGATTTAACCTCGGCAGTCATCGTAGACGGTACCTTATGGGCTTTAGAAGCATTTTCAGTATTGACGTGGGCTTTAATCCTGATTAAAGGCATTCAACACTTACGCATCGTGCTGCATAACCGTAGTTACAGCAAACAGTTTTGGGCTGCATCCGACTTACAAGCGGCGTCTTACCTCGATAACTTTAAAGGGCCAGCTGCGCGCGTTGCAGGCGCAGGCTTTTCAACCCTAGTAGAAGCAGACAGTGCGACGACTACGCATGATTTGGAACATACCGGAGATCGCCAAGAGCTGCTCGATAGACGTTTACGTCAGCAAATGCAAAAAGAACGTGGTGCTCTGGAAAGTGGCCTTGCGATTCTCGCGACCATCGGCAGCATTTCACCCTTCGTCGGTTTATTCGGTACCGTCTGGGGGATTATGGGTGCACTGACTAACATTAGTAAAAGCGGCTCTGCTAGTTTGGAAGTCGTCGCAGGTCCTATCGGCGAAGCCTTAGTGGCAACTGCCGTAGGTATCGCGGTAGCGGTGCCAGCTGTGATCGCTTACAACTTCTTTATCCGTCGAAATAAAGTGATTTGGGCGAATTTGGATGATTTTGCGGTGGACTTCGTGCACTTGGCACAAAAAACGTCTTTCATTATCAAACGCGCTCCTGCAGCCTCGGGTTCTGCCCCCCGCGTCAGCCCGCCACAAACCAAACGTACGGCTTTAAAAACCAATGTGGATGAGCTACATGCTGAAGGAGTGCAAATCTAATGGCTTTCAAAACCCAAGATGATGGCGGTGATGATGTGATGGGTGAAATCAACGTCACCCCCTTAGTGGACGTGATGTTAGTGTTATTGGTGGTGTTTATTGTGACTGCGCCGCTTTTGACCCAAGCAGTGCATGTGAATTTACCCAAAACCGCTGAAACTGCACCTCCAGAAGAAAAAGAAGCAATTTATATCAGTGTGGATGCCAAGGGCAAAGTGTTTATCGAGAAAAACGAGATTGCATTGGAAGCTTTTGAGCAAGAACTGTTAAATCGTAAAGCAGCGGATCCTGAAATCGCCTTAAACCTCAATGCTGATGATGCCGTGCAGTACGGCACAGTGGCGAAAGTGATGGCGGCCATTGAACGCTCTGGCATTAGCAAATTATCCGTATTAACTGCGCCTAAAGGGAGTTAAGGCGCGCCCTTTACGGCAAGTGATTGCAAGTTTTTATTAAACCCTCTCCCTTGGTGCTTAGTGGGTGAGCTTGGAGAGGGTCTTTTTTACCAAATACTGCAACTCAGAATCTCGTTATCCCGCTAAATAAACCCGCAAAGTACGCCGCCCGATGTGACGGGAGAGGCAAACTTTGCCTAAAAACTGGCGAATACGTAAATTTAAGCAAGCAATTTAGGAAAAATTATGAATATTGAACGTAAACCTAGGCAGGCCCTCAGCAAAAAAGCCCTGCCAGAACGTAATACCCCGGTCAATCTGGCACCGACAGAAACATCTAAATCTGTGCGGATCGCCCTCAACAGTGCAGCCATGATGGTGGCAGGTGCTTTTTTGATTGCCCCGGATTACAGTTACGCAGCAACAAAACATACAACAAAAACAAAAAAAAGCGCATCTGGTCCTTCAGATGCCAGCATATTAGCAGACGAAGTCGCGCGCTTACGCCAAGAATTAGCCAATAGTAAACGTGAAAACGCCCAGCTCAAAAGTGCCATCGATAATGCCAATGCTCAAGGAGGAGCGGCTCCCCAAGCCGAGGCTACAGAGGCTACCCCTGCCGAAGCAGTTGCAGCGGCACCTGCACAGAAAGCTGAAGAAACCTTCAGCTCAGAAGCCCCTAAAGCGCTAGGCGAAGTGGTGGTGAACTCCCGGCGTAAAGAAGAAAAACTGCAAGATGTGCCACTGCCCGTCTCGGTCGTAGGGAGTGAAATTACCAAACGCGATAACATAGTTTCAGTCGCCGAGATCACTCAAAAAGTTCCGAACGTACTGTTCACTGCCAGTAACTCTCGCCAGACCAGTATTGCGATTCGGGGTTTAGGCAAAAATGCCAGCGATGAGGCGCGTGACCCGAGCGTTGGCGTCCAAGTGGATAACGTCCCTATTATTTGGCCTGGAGCAGCTTATACCAACTTTGTCGACTTAGACCACATCGAATTTTTGCGTGGCCCACAAGGCACGCTGCAAGGCAAAAATGCCAACTTAGGTTTATTAAACATCGTTACCAAACTACCGTCCTGGAAACCTGAATACTATATGGAAGGTTTTGGCGGTAGCCGCGGGGCGCTGCAAGGCAAAGCCTCTGCTTCAGGTCCGATTCTAGATGGTTTATTGGCTTATCGCGCCACTTTTTATATCGATAGACGCGATGGCTTTGTCGATAACAAAGATGGTCCGGTAACCATCGGAAACTTAAAAGAAGTCGATCGTTTAGGCGGACGCTTGCAATTACTGTTTACCCCCACTGAAAAGCTGTCAGCGCGGATTATTGTAGATCGTGCTTCGGCGACGAATACCCAGATTGCGGATTACGCGGTTGCAGATCCAGCTAAATTCTTAGATGGCAGTAACCGTACCAGCTGGAGTTCACGTTTGTCGCGTGACTGGTTTAATGTGAATGGTCAAAAATTTCAGCCGATTTTTGGCGATGCGCGTAAAGTGCAATTTGATGACATCCGCCCCTCGCGCGGCGATCAACAAGGGGTCTCGTCCGAGATTAACTATGATCTACCCTTACATAAACTGACCTCGATCAGTGCCTACCGCTATGGTTTGTTTGAACCACATAATGACGGTGATCGTTCGCCCTATGCCATCTCAGAAATTGCTGGCGGTACAGTGGAAGCTCGGCAATGGTCACAAGAGTTTCGCTTAACTTCCAAAAAACCTGCGTTTGGTTTTATGGATTACCAAGTCGGCGCTTTAGGTTTACGTACGAATAATGATGTATTGAGCCAAACTGCCTATGGTGCGGACGCCGGAGCGTTTTACGCCAGTGATGCGCAATACAGCCGTTTAAATAAAAGTGCCGTTGGCCGGGTGTTATTACGTGACTCCATGAACGGCATTATTACTTACAACACCTTTAACCCTACTGTGACCAGCTTGTCAGCCTTTGGTCAAACTGACTTACATTTAACCGACAAAGCTACGTTAACGTTAGGTTTACGCCATACCTGGGAAGATCGCAGTAATAAGATTGAAAAATGGTATACCACGACTATCCCAACCTCTGCTTTAACGCAAGCCAACTATCCAGGCGCGACCGCTCAAGACATTAATGACGCCATCGCCATCCGTGGTAACGGCAGTAGCGGTGGGGTTTTGGGCAATCAATATGGCGCTATTCCACGTCAAGGCTTTGATGAGCATTCCGAAAACTGGTTAGTGAACCCCAGTTATAAATTCACTAAAGACGTGATGGGCTACTTTTCTATCTCTGGGGGTGAAAAAGCCGGTGCAGCGCTGTTCGATGCCAATGGTAAAGCCGAAAATGCCAAACCTGAGCAAGTGCTGGACTTCGAGTTAGGGGTTAAAACCGCATGGTTTAACCGTAAATTGTTCGTTAACCTGAACTTGTATGACACGATCGTTAAAGACTATCAAGCAAGATTATTGGCGATTGATCCAACACAGACCTCGGGTTACCGCACCACCACGGGTAACGTGGGCGAAATTGAAATGCGCGGCGTGGAGTTAGAAACCTCCGCGACCCCGTATCAAGGTTTGAACGTGTTCCTCAATGGCTCATTTAATAATGCGGTATATACCGATTTTGCCAATGCGCCGTGCCCTCCCGAAAACAACTCGTCTAAACCCTGCGATTTTACTGGCAAAACCATTCCGAATGCGCCGTTATTTACCGCCAACTTTGGCGCTGATTATCGTAGACCTTTAGGCTTCCTCAATTTGGAGGGTATTGTGTTCTTAACCGACAGTTATCGTACCGCCGCGAACTACAACCCGGATTTATCGATTTACGGCAAACAAGAGGCCTATCACATTACCGATGGCGGCATTGGCGTCGCCACCTTAAACGGCAAATACAACCTGAGTCTGATTGCGCGTAACTTGTTTGATACCCGCTACATCACCAACTCCGGCAGTATCTCTGCCACGTCAAACTCCTCTGCCGTACAAGGTGATGCCCGTTACTTTGGCGTGAACTTTAGAACCAATTTTTAATGCATCGCGGAGGACCTAGCGTAGCTACGTTTAGCGTCCTCCGCCCAAACACAATAAACTTACGGAGTAACCCATGTTAAGCAACATTCCACCCGCGAAATTATTGCCACTCATTGGCATATTAGCGTTAAGTTCTGCAGCCTTTGCCGACGAAGATCCCGTCACCCCGGCTATACCCGGTGTATCTGCAGGCGGTGTCGTTATTGAAGAAATCAAAGATGGCTTTAAAGGTACCGAAGGTCCGATTGCCTACAGTGATGGGAGTTTGCTCTTCACTGAAACTCAAGCCAACAAGATTATCAAAGTAGGCGCCGATAAAAGCATTTCTACTTTTTTAGAAAACAGCAACGGTGCCAATGGTTTGGCTATTAATAGCAATGGTGAAATTCTGGCGGTACAAACCTTAAAACCGCAAGTTGGCATCGTCTATCCGGCAGACAAGCAAGCAGTCTGGTTTGAAAACTTCGAAGGCACGACCTTTCAACGTCCGAACGACTTAGTCTTAGCTAAAACAGGCGGTGTGTATTTTACTGACAGCGGCACCCGTGCTACCAAAGAAAATCCTAATCCGCCACCGTCACATCCGGGGCTGTTTTATATCTCGCCAACTAAAGAATTAAAACGCTTGGCGACAGATATAGAACGCCCAAATGGCATTCAACTCAGTAAAGATGAAAAAACTTTGTATGTCGCTAATACCTTGGGCGAAAACCTTTTAGCGTATGACATTGCTGCCGATGGCAGTGTGTCAAATAAACGTAACTTTGCCAAATTAGCGGGCTGGAAAAAAGAAGACGATGGCTGGTCTAGCGGTGCCGATGGCATAGCGATTGACAATGAAGATCGGGTGTATGTAGCCACGAATGCAGGTATCGAAGTATTTGATAAAACAGGCAAAGCTCTGGGCGTATTTGAAATTCCAAAAAAACCACAAAACCTAGCATTTGCAGGTAATGACAAAAAAACCTTGTATGTTGTAGGCCGCGGCTCGGTGTATCGCATTCCATTATTAGCTCAAGGTTTTAAAGAACGCGCTAAATAAGCGAAACCTTATTCATCGGTCATCGTAGCGCATTGTCGGTTTTTGCATCTCCTTTTAGATCCCTCCTATGACACATAAGAGGAGATGAATGAGCCGACAATGCGCTGCGATGACCCACAGGCCGCGATCGCGCGCAGCAGTAACACACAGTTTAAGAGGTAACAGATGACGCGTAAAACCGCACAAGATTTTGACCCAGGTGTCTTGCAGTTATTTGATCAATATGTCCATGGCGATATTTCGCGCAGAGATTTTTTAGCTTCGGCCGGGAAATTTGCGATCGCCGGAGTTACTGCTGAAGGCCTATTAGCCGCATTGACCCCGCGCTTCGCTGAAGCCCAGCAAGTCGGACGCGAAGATGCGCGTATCCGCGCGACCTATGTGGAATACCCCTCCCCTCTAGGCTACGGCAAAATACGAGGTTATCTCGTCAAACCCGCAGAAGTTAAAGGTAAATTACCCACTGTTTTGGTTGTGCATGAAAACCGGGGCTTAAATCCGCATATTGAAGATATTGCCCGTCGACTTGCACTTGATAACTTTATCGCTTTTGCCCCGGATGCCTTGTTTCCTTTAGGCGGCTACCCGGGTGACGAAGATAAAGCTCGCGAATTGTTTAAAAATTTAGATCAAAACAAAACCCGGGCTGATTTCCTGGCAGCGGCGGATGAATTGAAAAAACTGCCCGATGGCAACGGCAAAGTCGGCGTCGTGGGTTTTTGCTTCGGGGGTGGCATCGCTAACTTTTTGGCTACCAAGATCCCAGATTTAGCTGCCGCAGTGCCATTTTACGGTGGCCAACCCAAAGCCGAAGAAGTCGCGAGCATTAAAGCCCCGCTCTTGCTGCAGTATGCTGGCGTAGACGAGCGTATTAATGCAGGCTGGCCAGCCTATGAAGCGGCATTACAAGCGGCGAAAGTGAATTATCAAGCCTATGTTTACCCTGGAGTACAACATGGCTTTAACAACGATACCACACCACGCTATGACGCGGCTGCGGCGAAGTTGGCGTGGGAGCGAACAGTCGCATTTTTTAACCAGTATTTACGTAAATAACGCGGTTTGGCGACAGGTACAACGCTTATCAACGAGCATAAAGGAAATAAATCGGCAGTATTTCTCTGGGCTAGTCGCTTTCGACGTGATCAAGTCTCTGGGTAGAGGTAATCAAAGGCGGTTAGCACCGAGGCGTACTTTAATTTATAGGCATGGATGATTTGGCAGGCTGCAAAGGATTGCAACTTGCTTTTTTACTCACTTTACGCAGTAACGTTTTTTTTATCCCGTTTACCGCGTCGAGCACCGCAGTATTTATCGGGAATAGTCCGAAGGGGTGCGGCAAGGAAGTCGCACGGTGGCAAAGGGGCAGGACGCCCCTTTTGCCACCCCCCGATAAATACGAGGAGCGCAAGACATTAGCGGTAACCGGGCCGCCTTTTCTTTGAATACTTTCTTTTGGCGGAGCAAAAGAAAGTATTTCGCTTTCGGGTGCGAGAACCCGATTAAAAAAACGTCGCGATAGCGACTCAGCATGATTATTTCTATGCTGTAAAAAGAATCTGCGTAACACAATGTTTTTATTAGAGAACTCGCATGAAAACAACAATACATATTTGGGATTTACCCTTAAGACTCTTCCATTGGCTGTTGGCGGCTTCAGTCATTGCAGCCTATGTCACCGCTAAACTCGGTGGCGAACTGATGGATTGGCATGGCCGTCTAGGCATTTTTATTTTGGGATTATTGTTATTCCGTATTGTCTGGGGCTTTATTGGCTCGACGCACGCACGCTTTAGCAGTTTTTTTCCGACTTTTGGTCGAGTTCGCACCTATCTCAGAGGCCAATGGCAAGGTGTGGGACATAATCCTCTAGGCGCCTTCTCAGTGTTGGCATTACTCAGTGCGGTGGCCGTGCAAATTGGCACCGGACTGTTTGCCAACGATGATATTGCGTTTGAAGGTCCGTTTTATCACTTTATTAATAAAAGTCTGAGTGACCAACTCACAGGTTGGCACAGTTTATTGTTTAACGTTTTGCTTGGCTTAGTGGTCCTGCATTTGTTAGCGATTATTTTCTACCGCTGGGTGAAAAAAACCAACTTGGTCAAACCCATGCTCACTGGCAAAAAAGATATCCCGACTAGCCTTGCTTTTGAACTCGCACAACAACAGCACACTCATGGTGTGGGCGCTTTTCGCTTGATTATCTCTTTACTGTTATCCAGCACAATTGCTTGGGGAGTTGCAGGCGGTGTAGAAAAATTCTTTCCGGCCCAAGCTGCGGCACCACAACCAAGCACTTCGAGCAATGCCGATTTTTAATTAACCTTAACTTTAACCACACACAGGAAACTTGAAGATGAATAAAAAAATAACCCTTGCACTTTTGCTGACAGTCTCGGCTTCAGCGGCGTTTGCAGGTCCGATTGAAGAACAAATTCGTTGGCGGCAATCAGCGTATTCCTACCTGAGCTGGAATACTTCGAAAATCAAAAAACAAGTGGTCGACAGTCCTGAAACTTTTAACAAAGATTACGTTGCCGCGGCTGCAAATGCGATTGCCGCAGTAGCGAACTCTGGTTTGGGCGAACTGTATGGTGAAGGCACTGACAAAGGCATAGGCTGGCAAGAAAGCCGCCTAAAACCAGAATTCTTCCAGAAAAAAGAAGAAGTCAAAACCATTGCCAACTCGTTTAATATTGCTGCCAATGAATTAGCAAAAGTGGCTGCCACAGGGGACGCGGCAACGATTAAAACAGCTTTTGGTAAAGTGACTGAGACCTGCAAATCTTGCCATGATTTGATTCGGGTAAAAAAAGAGTAATACATGCTCCAGGGCAGAATGCTAGCATTCTGCCCTGACTATTCAAAACTTTAGAGCTTGGCTTTTTGCTTTTTATACCAAAAAACACACCCGCCTACCGTGACCGCAACGAACAACACCATCAGTATGGGATGTTCGTACAGTGTTTCAAAAATCGCCCCCATACCCTGAGAGGACTGCCGATAATATGGTCCCATAGTATTCTCCTAATTACATTGATTGATCTAAAGCTTACCACGCCCAAGCATGTTGTCTAGTTAAGGTGAGGGGCAGGAAACTGAAGCCAATAATATTAAAGTAGATCGATTTTGCAGCATACATTAATCAAGCTGAGCCACCATCACGCCACCGAACCAACGAATTTATATTGACTGAGTGCGTGTTACTCGTCAATGACGTGTTCTTTGCTTGACTTTTTTCATAGGAATAGAAGTATGTCACTCACTGAAGCTCAACGTTTTTATCAAAAATTACAGCAGGATGTTGAGTTCTTTAAATCATTAGATGCGCAACTCCAAGCATCCGCGCAAGAGCAGCTTGCGCACAACCTGCAGCAATTTGCAGTGCAACACGGTTATGATTTTTCCGCTACGGAATATCAAACGTTATTATCCAATCCAACGACTATCGAGCCCACATTGGACCTCCAAAAAGCGCAAGTGGCGCCAAATAATTCCAGCGCGATGCCTCACGCAGAACCACAATTATCCGTTAACCAACTAGAGCGGTTTTTTATCTGGTTGTCTGGGGCCAGTCCGAAAATCTTAGCCACCTGCCCGGAATCCGAGCAAAAAAAACATGCCGCCTTAGGCGGTGCGGTATTGATTCCGGCAGCATTAGCCTTGATTACCGTTTCATTTTTTTTATATACCCTTAATTTTAACCGCTACGCGATTGTACCCGTTGCCCTGCTCTGGTCTTCTATGATTTTACTCATGGATAGAGCGCTTCTTGCTACCTATAGACAAGGGTTATCCAAATGGGGCAAAGCTGGACAATTTAGTTTACGGCTGTGCATAGCATTTTTAATCGCGGTCACCGTCGCGCATCCTGTGGTATTGCTATTATTTAATGAACGTATTGATGCAGCCTATAATGAAGGGCGGATTAAAACTGAACGCGCGGCTTTAGCATTACAGTGCGACTTGAATAATCCGCAGAGTAATGTCCGTTTGCTGGATAATCAAATCACCCATCTGCGCGGGCAATTACAAAGTAGTGACCAAGTACTGGACCCCCCCGCCTGTAAAGCCCAAGCCTCTGGCGCCAATCCGATTTCACTGCCGATTTTAACTAAACTGTCGCAGGATTTAGACGCTTTAAAAGCCAAACAATTGCAAGCAGACCAAGATGTGTTGTTATTTACAGAAAATGCCGAAAAAGAAAAACAAGGCATCGCCAGCAACGGTCTTACTGGAATACGGGGATGCAAAAAGGATTCACAATGTCGCAAATGGCTACGTCAGGCGAGTGTGCGCAAAGACGATAGTTTGAAATTGGGTAAAGACATCGTCAATCTGGAAAAACAAGTCAACAAATTTAACGAACAAATTGCCACGCAGTTACTGACAGAGAATCAAACGCTATCCAATCAATGCACCGAGGAACGTGAAGCCCTCAAAAATACGCGTACGCAGCAGCATAGTTTAGATCAGCAACGTCTGGCCACCTTAAATGCTGAACGAGCGCAACTCAATGCCCGCTGCGTCACCCAAGAGCGCCAAATCACTGCGCTCAAACCAGATATCCTCACCCAAACTGAGCTATTAACCCAACTGATGTTTCCGCAGCATCAGGTTTCTTGGCACAATTTATTGGTATTTTTAGTGTTTATGCTGTTATTTTTAGCGATTGATATGCTGGCGGTCGTGCTCAAAATGTCACGCTTAGGGGTCTATGAAACTAAAGTTGAAATTGTGGAAACACATAGCAAATTGTTGGAATTTATCCAGAAGCGCCATCATTTAATCATGCAATTCACTCACATCGCGCAACAAGAACAAGTCGCGATTGCACAGCTAAACATCGATCCATTACAACAAGGACTGGATAAAAATTTTAATACGCTAGTACGTGAATATACCCAAGCAGATCAGACAAAATTAGAAACTTTTTTTAAATCTTAAGTATAAAGTTCGGCACTGGGCACTATGCGAGCAGTAGCTCAACCTAGGATTAATTAAAGTGTTTAAACTGCTGGCAGCGGCTTATGCTATTGTCTGCAACAACCAGTCTAAAGCCGCCTGTCTATCTTGGAACACTTTGACTTGTAAACCCTGATTGCGACAGGCAGTTTCCCAGAATTTAACGTCTTCATTGATTATTGGCAAATCCGACATTAATAGCGCCTCTTTAAAGCTACGCCTCAGATCACTTGCACCAATGACTTTGATTAATTCGTAGAGATCAAATAGCGAATGCCCACCCGTCAGTTGGCTGCAATCCGCAATAAACAATGTGGCTTTGTGTTGCTCAGCTAAGGCAACGGTTTGATAAAACGCATTGCTTAGCTCTTCAGGGGACAAACCGCCAATATATTGCGTTTCTATAATAGGATTTTCGGGATGAATAAACACATTCCACGGCATAGCAAGCACCCAATTTTGCCTCGATAAGCGAAGTATCATAATCCAAAATCAATCACGCTAGTGAGCATAAAGATTGCGTTATGCGCTGCTAGGGACTAGCCCTCGACCGAAAGCATTAGCTTTACTGGCTATCCGCTAGTAACTCGGTTATCCAAGTTTCACAGCCGCCACAACCTGCGGTTGCCCCGGTCATTCTGGAAATTTCTTCCAAAGTCTGAACGCCATTGTGAATTAAGGTCATGATTTGCTGCTTAGTCGTGCAAGTGCAGTGACAAATAATTTCTTTTTGAACTGGATAGTTGTGTTCTTGCATCGCCTGCCACGTTGTAAGTTATCTTTCGTCAGAATTTTAGAGCAAATTGCTCGAAGCTTATGCAATTTTGCAAAGATATTTTAATAATCTGGCGCAAACACACGAAATTTATAAAACCATAAAGCAAGCTTTTAGATTTGTGCTAACTTTAAGTTAAAGCTAACTTACTATTTAGATTTTATGGAACTGAATAAACCCTTAACAAAACGCGCTTTAGTCGCTAGAGTCTCGCAAAAACTAAAATCCAAAAACCTCATTTTGAAAAAATGTCGACCAGACAGTGATTTGTATTCAGATCTTGGGGATTATTACTTAATGAATCTTAAAACCTTAGCTATTGAAACGATGAATGTTGATTTGCAGGCATTGGCAAACGAATTGGGCATCAATACGCCCGAGAGCCCAGAGTAAGGTATATCCAGCATGCGTTTGCATTTTATTTTCTTGCTTGCCACATAATACGTTTTAGTGACGTACTCTCGCCCCGATAAGGCATTTAATCTGCCCTATTTGCTTTGCCTCCTAGAATGTTATGTTGCCCCAAGTTGCTAGCCACAGTTGATTCACGCTCAGCGGAATCGGAAAACTAGGCTGCTTTGCATTACTGGCACCAGCGGCAGTAATGCAAAGCAGCCCAGCTTCCCTCTAATTCAGCTTACAGCTAAGAGAACTTTATAATAGCCACAAACCATCTGTAGCGTATAGATGATTAATTACCAACTCATTCTGCACACCCGCCACGACTAAATCAACTTGACTATGATCTTGTAAAAAGTTTTCAGCTAAGTCTAATGCTTGCGGATTTTCTCCTAATCCGTGACTCACCACTAACGCTGCAAAATCATGGTTACTCAGACTATTAATACTAGAGCCCTCAGGACTATTTAAGAAATTGTTAACCAGGGTTTGCAAATCGTCATGCTGCGTCGCCATAAGATTAAAAGTATTGAGATCAGTCCTATGCCCGAACAAGAGTTGTGAAGCAATCGCTATATTCTGCAGATCTGCACCCGGCAGTGTTAAACCACTAATGTCATAGTGTTTGCCATTGACCTCTGCTTTTTCAATATTTCTGAAGACATCGTGATCACCATTGGCGGCATTTACCAGCACCGTAGCGTAAGGCTGGCTACTATCATTAGTGTTATGGGTCAAAAAGACTTTCAGTGCTCCCGTATTATTGTAAATCAGGGTATCGTTGCCAGTACCACCATCGAAGATATGATTACCCGTATTGGCATAAATCACATCATCACCCACGCCAGCCGAGACCAGCGGGGTCTGCGTGTCGGTTGCGATAATAGAATTACCCGCACCGCCTGTCACCTTCACATTCCCTAAGACGATAGCAAACTCGACATTATTTAACTGGATTTCGGTATTCGGCGCTAACTTTTGAGCGTCGATCACTATCGCTTCTTGCCGATTAGCATGCTGGCTATCGCCTTCACCTGTGCCACTTGCCCCGGTAATCACAATAGGCTGGCCTGTGGTGGCGGTGCTGTCCTGATCTAAGCTGATAGTGCGTAAGGTGACCTGTTTTTCATCAAGCACCGTATGTGCCACGTAATTATCGATAGCCTGCTGTAATTCGGCTTGTATTTGTGGTGTAGCGGCGCGATGTTCGATGGCCGCCGTCAACAACTGCGTCAGATTCATCGGGTACAGCCCATCAGGCAGCAACTGCTCTGCGCTAAAACCTACGCCTACAGGCGCACTCACTTGTAGGAGCACATTGCCATTCGCATCTTTGACGATCGGAATATCCGCCAAATTTTTATTTGCTGTTGCCGTATCCTCGACTCTCGCTGTCGTCACCAGCGGTATCGATGTGACCTTTAAAGTGCGGTGTTCAACGGCTACCCCATCAATTAAAGCATTACGGCTACTACTGCTCAATGGTAATACCGAAGGACTGGTCTCAATTGTAACAGGGACTTTGCTAGCATTAGCATTGCCCAGCAGCAACAAGCCCTCCGCAGTATAGGCATGGTCAATTGCTGGAGCGTAGTTCAACGCTACTTCCAATAACTCCGCTCGAGTATGCTGTTGTAAATACTCTTCTGCCGCTTTACGCAGCGCCGCATCATTGACACCTAAGCCATTGCTTACTAATTGTTGCGCAAATTGCTGATCACTCAGACTATTGAGTAGCGACTTCACGCTGTCGAGATTTAATACCTGCTTAAGTAAAGCGCTAGGCGTTTTTGCTAATTCGGCATAATCCTTAACAATTTGGGCACCCGGAGCTTGATTAAATAGTAACTTCCATAACACGCCGAGTGTTTGTAATTGTGTTCCAGCTTGTTGTAAGTAGCTAATATCGTACGTCTTATTTTCGACCTGCGCTTTTTCAATATTACGAATAACGCTATGCTCACCTGTCGCCGAATTGACAAAAACGCGTTCAAAGGTTGTCGTAGCTGTATTCGTGTTCCGCGTTAGCCATAGTTGTAGATTTTGTAGTTCACCCTGCGTCACTAAGGTATCCGTTCCACTCCCTCCATCAATCACATTGCTTCCAGAACCTGCATTTAATAAATCATCTCCTGCAGCACCGATCAGCGTGTCATTTTGATTACCCGCGTTGATTATCTGTGCACCCGCATCACCAATAATAAAATTACTGCCATTACCGCCCGTGACGGTAACATTGCCTAACACAATGGCGAATTCGATATTATCCAACTGTATGACACTGCCTGCGGCTAATTTATGCGCATCAATCACCACAGCTTCTTGACGGTTGGCATGCTGGCTATCAGCTTCTCCCGTGCCAGTGGCTCCGGTAATATGAATTAGCTGCGGACCGGAAACCAACGCCTCTTGCTTAAAGACTAGAGTGCGTAACGTTACTTGCACAGGATCGCGCACGCTCGGCACATAAACATCAATGCCTTGCTGAATAATGTTCTGCATCTCAGCCGTAGTTTGAACCCATGGCTGCGCGGCTTCAATTAATAGTTCGCGCAAATTGGTGGTTTCACAGCTATCTGGAACCAGTTCCTGCGAGGTAAAGCCAATACCATTAGGCACAGCTACCTGTAATAGCACCTCTCCGGCGCTATTTGATGCCACCGGGATTTCCGCCAAATTAGCCGCATGACTGTTAGGGTCGTCCACACGACTCGTATTCACCACCGGAGCAACTAATAGATTTGTTTGCTCAACCTCGACATGCATACCATCGGCATCGAAGCAATCACAAGCACAGGCTGCGACTGGTGGCGCTAAAGGTGTTGGCGTAGTCGCTGGTGGTGTATAGAACTGATAAGGTGTATCGGGCTGGGTAATTGTCGATAGCAGCGCCAAATACCCTGGGTCATCAATAGTGCCCACAGCTGCATTCGTATCACCCACGCCATTATCAGTCAGCGTTAAAACCACTCGAATCACTTTACCGTTGGCATCACGGATAAGTTCAGCGCCATCATCATAAGTGGCTAAATTACCATCCGCTAGAAACGAAAAGAAATGCGGGGTCGCATTATCGGCGGTAGGACCAAATTTTAGATAAGTATCTGCCGTTACCCCAGTAGGCATTTCCAAGACCACGCGGGTTTGCAATCCGGGGCGGTTAGGGTCCAAGTCTGCGAGCGTTTGCCCGGCGACTGCCGTCAACGTAAACTGCAATGGGTCAGTGACCGAAGTGACATTCGCGGGCGGTGTTTGGCCGTTAAACTTTGAATCGGTGAGCGGCAATACCGCCACATTTTTTAATTGCACGTTATCATCCACCGGGACATTAGTGGTGCTTGCTTGTGCATTTTGTAAATTACCCGCAATCAGTGATCCAAAAGATGCAGCAGGAGCATTCGTACCTTCTGAAAAAGCCCTCGAACTTGATGTGCCTGGTGTAGGAATTACGGGAAATGTCGCAACCGCGTTTTGCTTATAATCCAAAATGCCGTCACCATTAAAATCGCCTTGTACGCCAAAATTATTTGGCGCAGCACTTTCAATAATCGGCGCAACCCCATCCAAATCCGTGCGAATTTCGGTGTTCACTTGCGCAGCATTTGCAACATTACCCGCCACGTCGTACAACTTAACGCTAAAGGTATATTGCCCATCCTGCATCTGTGAGGTAATCAAACTGGCCTGATGCGAAGTCACCTCACTCGAGGTCAAAGTATATTTAGAGACTTCTTGAGTCGCCCCACCAGCAACTGGCGTAGCAAATAAATGCAAAACGTAACCTGGCAGCACATCACCTACAGTGGGCAGTTGCACATTAAACGTAGGCGTCGGCAATGCCGTAATATGATTAATAATATCGTCGACTTGTAAATCAGAAGCCGTTGCTAAATCAATAGCTAATGGCGCTGCTGGCGGTACGGTATCCAACACAATAGGCAAACTCAACGTTATAGGCCCACTATTGGCCACCACATCAGCAGAAAAAGTATAGCTTCCATCTGCGCCAACTGCATGCGCATCGTTTTGTATATTCGCCAAATTTATATTCGCTAAGGCCCAAATCCCTTGAGCATTCGCAATGACAGTCCCTAGAACACTACCATCGGGTGCCTTGACCGTCACAGAACTGTTTGCTGGTGCATTACCCTGTAAAATAATGTCTCTAGTGTTGATGGCATTATCGCTGTTACTTTCACCACTATCGTACACTGCAGGCAAATCAATGCTTGGAATGGTTCTATCCAATGTTACCGTTAGTGTCGCGGCAGGACTTTCATTTCCTGCAGTATCCACAGTTCTGGCGGTAAAGGTAAAATTACCATCTTGATTAAGAATGAGATTACGATCATCACCATCAATTGTCGTCAGATCAATATCGGTTACACTCCAGTTTCCTGCGTTATCCACCACAACCGCACGCAAAAACGTCCCATCGGGTTTATACAAGTTCAAGCGCGTATTTGGTTCCGCAGTTCCTTGCAAAGTAATAACTGTTTTGCCAGTGATGTTATCTAGACTACTTGCACCCGTATCATCAATCGCAGGTAAGTCAATACTTGGCGCAACGGGTGCCACATTATCAACCACTGCGTTAAAAACTAAAGAGCGCAAGCTTGCAATATTATTGACTGTAGCGGTCGCCGTGACGTCGTAGGGTCCGTTCGCAAGAGTCGTACCCGTGTAGTCAAGCTTCCAAGAACCATTGGCATTGGTTAACACAGGATTTCCAATCGCAGTATTGCCCAAATATACTTGCACAAGGCTGTTAGGGATTGCTGTGCCAACGAAGATCAAAGTATTATCGCTCGTCACCCCATCCACATTACTCGTGCCTGTATCATTACTAATACCAGTGACTATCGGTGCAGATATATCACTGTCAGCGAGCCCTGCTGTAGGGGTAGCACTGGTGTTATTTGCCAAGAAGACATCAGCACTGCTGCCATCGTCTTTGATTGTGCCTGTGCCTGTCGCGCCACTGCTATTGGTGACGGTG
>SXIZ01000294.1 GCA_005779525.1 Methylococcaceae bacterium | reverse complement strand
GTCACATGGCCTTCCCATTCGGGTTCTAGCGGTGTTACGTTGACAATAATGCCACAGCGGGCGTACGTTGATTTACCCAGGCAAATAGTGAGTACATCGCGAGGAATACGGAAATATTCTACGGTTCTGGCTAAAGCAAAGGAATTCGGGGGAATAATGCAGACATTGGCTTTTATATCGACAAAGCTTTGATCATCAAAATTTTTCGGATCAACAATGGCTGAATTAATATTGGTAAAAATTTTAAATTCATCCGAGCAACGTACATCGTAACCATAGCTAGAGGTGCCATACGAAATCACTCGGCCTTGTGGCGATTCTCGCACCTGATTCGCTTCGAAAGGTTCGATCATACCGTATTGCTCGGCCATGCGGCGGATCCATGTATCTGATTTTATGCTCATGCGCGTTCACGTGTCCTAAGGCGGGGTTAAATCGCTATTCTAAAGGGTTTCAATAAGTTAAGCTGAAGTAATTGCTAAACAACGCCGCGGGTAACGCAGCTTGCGCCATATTATTCATTTTCGATCATCACAATAGTTTCGCGCATCTCAAGTAACTTATTAAAAGCTTCCAGAGATTCGGCGTGTAAAGGATGACGTTTGTCATGTACGGGATGATTAACATTTTCCATAATGTCATTGATAGTTTCTTCCAATTTTTGGATAACTAATTTTGAATCTTCAAGCATTATAAACTCTTACTGCAATAGGTTTAGTCAAGGAACAGTCGGTCCTGCGTCTTGTGCGTCGGGCAGTGCACAGTAAAAAAAGCGTCACGACGTACTGTAGTCAAATTGGCTGTGCTTTATAAGGTATTGTGGCTAGGATTGTCCAGTGATTTTATGCCGTTGGCGTGAAATAATTCCTAGGGATCCTCATAAGAGACTTGAGGCTTAGTCCGCAACATCAGACTGTGGGGGCAAGGTGTCCATGATTCTAAGCACCTTAAACCAATACATCCATAAGCCAGTGACCACTAAGGTGGCTACCCCGCCTAGAATTGCGGCGGGCACTAAGCCTAACCAAGCCGCGGTTAAGCCGGATTCGAACTCCCCTAATTCGTTAGAGGCGCCAATAAATAAGGAATTTACCGCACTGACTCGCCCGCGTATGGCATCGGGGGTTTCCATCTGTACCAGTAAATGCCGAATATACACACTGACCATATCGCCTGCACCCATCATAAATAGCGCGGCAAAGGCTAAATAAAAATGCGTGGAGAGGGCAAACAAGATCGTGGCTAGCCCAAACAGTGCGACTCCTTCAAACATTCTGCGACCGACTTGTCGTTGAATCGGGTAAAACGCCAACATGATAGCCGTCATCACTGAGCCTGCGGCCATTGCTGTGCGTAATAGTCCAAGCTCCACCGGGCCGACATGTAGCACATCATTCGCGTAAGCAGGCAAGAGTGCGGTTGCGCCGCCAAATAATACTGCGAACAAATCTAAAGAAATGGCCCCTAAAACGACTGGGCGCGAACGTACAAAACGAAAGCCTTCAAATAGATTACGTGCTTGAGGGGTCTGCGTGCGTGTTGCTAGTGTCTTTACTGGCAGCATTAATAAGACCGAAATAGCCAGCATCGTCGTAACTAACGCATAGACGACGTTAGGACCGAATAAATAGAGTAATCCTCCCAACGTGGGTCCTAAAATGACGGCAACGTGAAATGTCGATGAGCTGATGGCGACCGCATTACTAAAGCTGGCACTGGGTACTAAATTAATCACAATGGACTGACTGGCAGGCATCATAAAAGCGCGTGCGGCACCATAAATTGCCATGGCAATAAATACCGGCCAGACGGCAGTGAGTCCGCTGAGTGAAAACGCAATTAACACCGCGCTACAAAGCATTTCCAATAAAAAGCAGACTATCATAATCCCTCGCCGGGAATAATGATCCGCCACTTGTCCCGCGGGGATAATCAACAGCGCAAACGGTGCAAATTGCGCCAGACCGATAAACCCCAAATCCAGTACCTCGCCACTCAAGGCATATACCTGCCAACCGACAGCGAGGCTTTGCATCTGGATGCCTAAGGTCGCTAAAAAACGAGCACATATAAAAAACGCAAACGGTTTATGCCGCATGGCAGAAAAACCTTTAGTGACCTGAGACATTAACCTTCCATTGGGTCTAGATTGACATTTCAAAAAATTAAACTCAAAGCGTCCGTCACGCTTGAATTTTTTAAGTATTTAAAGTGTTGGGCGTTACCTCTGAACCGGAGGTACGGTTAAGCTAAAACTATACTGTACCCCAAGCTTTTCAGCCCTGATGCTCTCGGAAGCCCAGAGAAGCTGGCGCAAAGAACGAATTATTTTAATAAAGGAGCTAAATGCGGCCAAATCGTTGCTAACATCACTGGTTGCGCTTCAGCGTTCGGATGTAAGCCGTCGGCTTGCATCAATTTTTTTTCTAAGGCAACATCCGCCAATAAAAATGGGACCCAGCCTATATCTAAAGTTTTTGCTAAATCGGCATAGACGCCATAGAACATTTCCGCATAGCGACTACCGTAATTAGGTGGAATTCGAATCCCCAATAACAATACTTTTGCGCCGACAGCTTGGGCTCGGCGAATCATCTCGGTTAAATTGCTTTGCATAATTTTAGGCGATAAGCCACGCAAGCCATCGTTGGCACCTAATTCCAATAACATAATATCGGGTTTTGCACTTGCGAGTATTGCGTCTAGACGCGCTAATCCCCCAGCTGTGGTTTCCCCTGTTATACTGGCGTTAACAACCTGATAGGCTTTATTTTCGGCTTGTAATTTTTGGTGTAATAAGTTGACCCAGCCCTGTTCGGCATTAATACCGTAACCTGCGCTGATACTATCACCCATTACTAAAATTGTTTTTGCCTGGGCCAGAGTCGCACCCAGAATCATTAGAATCATCAGACAACTTTTTATCATGACACGCTCACATATTTCTGAAACACCCACCAGCTTGATCGAAGTCCGCCAATTAGGCAAAACTGTTAATACCGCCACAGGTCCAATACACATCCTGACAGATATTAACTTACGAATCAATGCTGGTGAAAGTTTGGCGATTATTGGTACCTCCGGTTCGGGTAAATCGACGTTGCTCGGCTTGTTAGCGGGTTTGGATTTACCCAGTCAGGGGGAAGTGTTCATTCAACAGCATGCTTTAACCACGATGGATGAAGATGCGCGTGCCGAATTACGCAATCAATTGATTGGTTTTGTATTTCAAGCATTTCAGTTATTGCCAGGGTTAACCGCTTTGGAAAATGTGATGCTGCCGTTAGAGCTCAGTCATCGTGCTGATGCCGAGGTGGTTGCCGCTGCCTTATTGCAGCGTGTGGGGTTAGGCAATCGCCTAACACATACGCCTAAACAATTATCCGGGGGTGAGCAACAACGCGTGGCTTTAGCGCGGGCATTTGTCACGCAGCCACGAATTTTGTTTGCTGATGAACCGACGGGTAATTTAGATCGTAAAACCGGGGCGCACATTATTGATTTATTGTTTGAGCTAAATGCCGAACAGCAAACGACACTGATACTGGTGACCCATGATGTGCAGTTGGCGCAACGCTGCCAACACACCATTACTTTAGAAGGCGGATGCATGTTATGAAAGCCTTGGCTTTAGCATTTAAATTACTATTCCGTGATTACCGCTCAGGGGAACTATCGCTGCTGTTTTTGGCGTTAATCATCGCCGTAACCAGTGTCACTGCTATCAGTTTATTAGCAGATCGCTTGCAACAGACGATGGTGACGCAAGCAGCAGAATTTTTAGCCGCTGATTTAGTGGTGAACAGTACGACACCGATTAGCGCGGATATAGTGCAAATGGCCACCGGCCTTAATTTGCAACAGGCGCAGAGCATCGAGTTCACCAGTGTCATTATGGAAAATGAACAATTATTGCTCGCTGGCGTGAAAGCGGTGAGCAATAATTATCCCTTACGTGGACAGCTGAAAACCAGTCTCAGTGATTATGCCACCGAGCAAATCCAGGCCCACGGTCCAGAGCGCAATACGGTCTGGGTGGAAAAACGCATTTTATCGGCGTTGAATTTGAAATTAGGTGAGCAACTACGTATTGGCGAAAAAGCCCTGACGATTAGCCACGTGTTGACTTATGAGCCTGATAAGCGCGGAGATTTATATAGTCTTTCGCCGCGTGCCATGCTAAATACCGAAGATCTCGCGGCAACGCAGGTGATTCAGCCGGGGAGCCATATCCATTATTTCTGGCAGTTTGCTGGCGCACCGGAAGCATTAGCGCAATTCAAGCAACAGCTCAAACCTTTGCTCAATCCATCGCAAAAACTCATGGATATTCATGAGGACAGGCCTGAAATTGGCGGAGCTTTACAGCGAGCGGAACGTTATCTGGGCTTATCGAGTATTGTGATCGTCTTGATTGCTGGGGTCACGATTGCTATGAGTACGCGTCGTTACAGTGAACGCCACTTGGATACCGCTGCGTTGCTACGTTGTTTGGGCAGTACCCAAGCGCAAATTTTAACCCTGTTTACCTGGCAAATCATCTTATTAGGTGTGTTGGCCAGTTCCGTGGGCTGTGGCTTAGGCTGGTTGCTGCAAGATTTTTTATTGCATCTGCTGGCGAGTTTGTTGCCACAAAAAATCGCTGCACCTAGCCTATTGTCCATTGTCTTTGGTTTGCTGATGGGTATCATTATTTTATTAGGCTTCGCGTTACCGCCTTTACTACAACTGCGCAAGGTGTCAGCGCTACGGGTATTACGTCGGGATTTAGAGCCTTTGCCTGCGAGTGCTTGGTTAGTTTACGGTTTAGCAATCAGCTTGCTAAGTGTCTTGATCTGGCAATATACGCACGATTTAAGAATGACCGCGACCATTGGTTTAAGCGGGGTTGCGGGTTTTGTGCTGCTATATGCCCTCGCCTATGGTTTGTTAACGCTACTAAAGCCGCTGTTGCCCAAATTATCTTTAGCTTGGCGCTTAAGTTTGCAAAATCTTGTGCAAGAACGTAGCACCAGTATCAGCCAAATTTTGGCTTTCAGCATGGCTTTGATGGTGATGCAATTAAGTTATACCGTCAAAAGTGATTTAATTGATAACTGGCAGCAGCAGCTTCCGGTGCAGGCGCCGAATCATTTTGCGTTGAATATTTTTCCCGAGCAAGTGCATAGTGTTGAACAGGATATCCAGCTTGCGACGCAAGGCAACAGTCATTTTTATCCCATCGTCCGCGGGCGCTTGACGGCAATCAATGACGTTGCGGTACAACGCTATGTGACTAAGGACTCTCAGGGGCAACAGGCAACCGAGCGTGATCTGAGCTTGACCTGGAGTGAAAGCTTGCCGCCAGATAATACTCTAGTGAGCGGTAATTGGTGGCAGGACAAGCGCGAAGGAGTGGTTTCGGTAGAGCAAAAATTAGCCGAAAATCTTGGCATTAAAATGGGTGATCGCTTAACTTTTACCGTCGGCAGTGAACAATTCACGGCACAGGTGAGTAGCTTGCGACAAGTACATTGGGAGACTATGCAACCCAATTTTTATATGATTTTTGCGCCGGGTAACTTAGAACGCTTTGCGCATACGTTTCTCACCAGTTTTTATCTAGCGCCTGCGCAAAAGGCCTTTTTGAATACCTTGGTGAAAAACTATCCGAGCATTACCGTTTTAGAAGTCGATCAAATTTTAGCGCAACTTAAAACCATCTTAACGCAGTTAACCACCACCATTAACTATCTGTTTAGTTTGGGCGTGTTGGCGGGATTTACCGTGCTATTTGCTGCCATTACCGCCAGTTTGGATCAACGTAAACATAAAAGTGCAATTATGCGCACCTTGGGTGCTAATAGTCGCTTATTGAATACCATACATTGTATAGAATTTGCGGGACTAGGCTTGATCTCGGGCATACTTGCGGTGTGCTTAGCTGAAAGCGTGACTTGGGTGTTATATCACTTTGTCATGCATTTGGAATATCACAGTCGAGTGCTGTTATGGGTACTGATTCCACTGAGCGCCAGTGGGGTGATTGCGGCAGCGGGGTATTTTGGCTTGCTGAAAGTGAGTCAAACCACACCTATGCAAATTTTACGTTCCCTATAGCTGAGCGATAAGGAAGAGGTGACTACCAGGCGAGCGGCAGTTTTTTATGCAGAGTAATGATTTTATGTTCCACGCTCACATACTCGCCTTTTTCCAATTCGCTAAAAATTCTGCTAATCATTTCGCGGGAAGATCCAACGCGCGAAGCGATATCTTTGTGCGTTAAAGGAATGTTGATCACCATTTTGCCATCTGCAGTTTGTTGCGCCAGAGAATTTAACAGACGCAACAGGCGTCCATAGACGTCTAACAACGCTAGACCTTGAGCAATATTGGTGATGAATCTAACGCGTTGACACAAATACTTGATCACGCGGATGCTGATCATGGGATTGTGCTCTAATAATTTATAAAATTCTTCGCGATGCAGAATAATGAATTCGCATTTATCTAAGGTTAAAACATTGGCGGAGCGCGGCGCCTCATCGAGTAAAGACAGTTCGCCAAAATGATCGCCAGCTTGCAGTGTGGCTAAAATCATTTCTCGACCCTCGTCATTAGCGACCAGCACATTGACCATGCCGCTTTTAATCAAATACATGGAGCTCGACATATCGCCCGCGCTAATCACCATTGTATTTTTGGGCACGGTTCTCTGGGTTGCTAATTCAGCTAAATGTTGCAACTCTGGTTCATTGAGTGCTTGAAATAATTCATTGCTTCTAAAGATATCTATTGTTTCCATTATGCTACAAAATCTCCACAACCAAAATCAATGTTGCCTAAGCGAATAGCCCTCTTCAGTAAAAGCGCTGAAGCCTGGATTGAATCGCAGAAAAATACGTTTTGATAACGGATTAATTTCAGTGTAAGCGGCAATGCGTTCAAGCGTTGCTGTTGGCAGCCTACACATAAATCTTCAGGTATCTCATTGGTTAAGAGGTGATGCAGAGCAGGCTCTACATCACCTGCATGCTCCTATTCCGTAGGTTTGTCAGGTTTATTTAAAAGCTTTTGCGCACGAGGAGTAATTTCTTCGGCCCATTTTTGCACCAGAAACTGCACCAGCTTTTGCCACAGCGTCGTTACTAATTGCAAACGTTCCTCGGTGAAGATCGCGTTGCTGATGGCGCGTGCTTTATCCCCCAGTACACCACATCGTTCAACGAAAACCTGTTGATAGAGCCACATTTCTGCTAACGAAATAACCCACATATAAATAAAAGAAACGCCCATGCCCATACCTGAAAAAATCACCAACACGGCAAACATGGGATGAATTTTGGTTAACCACCACGATAGGATGTCAGCGACAAGGAATACATAGGGCATGCCGATGGCAATACATTTGTATTTTACCGAGGTTGTTTCTTCAAAACTGAAAATTAAGCCAACAAACATGAAAATAAAACTGATACCAAACAAGTGAATGTGCGACACCCGTGTTAACGAGGAAAACGTTGCGCCGCTATCCTCAGTGGTCAGTTTTTTGAGATTTTCAAATTTGGTAAAATCCGGGATACCGGAAGCGTCTTTGTTATGACACATCACGCAACGTTCTTGAATGATTTGTTCGATGCCATCATCTTTGTAGGAATCTTGGTCTGCGCCATCACGCACCCATTGAATAATTTGAAAACGTTGTTCGTCCGTGGCATTTTCTTTCATGGAGCCATTCAGTTTGGTTTCGATCACAGTACCCGAGCGGTTGCCATAGTAGCTATAGACGATATCGTCGATAGATAAACCAAATTTGCCATCCGCCATGCCATGGGTGAATAAAATTTGCACCAAGGCAAAAAAGTAACCAATTCCAACTGCGCAGAGATATCCCGTAAACAATACCTTTAATGGCGTATCAAGATCCTTAAGGGGTATGTATTTTTGTTTCATAAGTGTGCCTTCAAATATTGGAGAATTGGTTCACACCCGAACTTAGCTTACCTAACTCAAAACAACATCTCTACTATTGCTAAGTTCGGACAGCTTAATCATAAGGGATTATTGACCCGGTGTTAACAACGTATTTTGAGGGGGGCGACTATTATCCATTTCTGGGTAGTCTGTCGTATAGTGTAGTCCACGACTTTCCTTACGCAACTGTGCACAGCGAACTATCAATTCGGCAACGATAACTAAATTGCGTAATTCCAATAAATCGCTGGTCACGCGAAAATTACCATAGTATTCGCTGATTTCATCTTTCAATAATTCTAGGCGGCGCATCGCGCGGCTTAAACGTTTATCGGTTCGGACGATGCCCACATAGTCCCACATAAAGTGGCGAAGTTCGTTCCAATTATGCGAGATGACCACTTCTTCGTCAGAATCACTGACTTGAGATTCATCCCAAGCTGGCAGTGAACCTGCTTCTGGAAGGCTGGGTAAGGTTGCCAAAATAGCTTCACTGGCGCGTTGTGCAAACACAAAACATTCCAGTAACGAATTGCTTGCCATGCGGTTAGCGCCATGTAGGCCAGTGCAAGCCACTTCACCTATGGCATAGAGATTGGTAATATCGGTACGCGCATAGCTATCGGTGACGACTCCGCCACAGGTGTAATGCGACGCCGGTACGACTGGAATCGGTTGCTGGGTAATATCAATATCCACTTGCAAACACAATTCATAAATCGTCGGAAAATGTTCAATAATAAAGGCGGCAGGTTTGTGGCTAATATCTAAATAAACGCATTCTATACCGCGCTTTTTGATTTCATTATCGATGGCACGAGCCACGATATCTCTTGGTGCCAGTTCTCCTCGAGGGTCGTAATGCTGCATAAAGCGGCTACCATCTGGTAGCAATAAGTGCCCTCCTTCTCCGCGCACCGCTTCGCTAATCAGAAAGGATCTGGCATCGGGATGATACAAACACGTAGGGTGAAATTGCATAAATTCCATATTACTCACTCTACAGCCAGCACGCCAAGCCAACGCAATGCCGTCACCACTTGAAATATGCGGATTAGTAGAATAGATATAGACTTTATTTGCTCCCCCTGTCGCCAAGACTACCACGCGAGCAGCAATGGCTTCTACCTGTTGTTTTTGGGTATTGAGTACATAAGCACCAGTCACTTTGCGTTGTGTCGGGTTATGTTTATCCGCCACGACTAAATCAATGGCATTATGATTTTCAAATAAATGGATATTGGGGTGTTCTTGTGCGCGAGCAATCAGCGATTCGGCAATGACTTTGCCTGTGGCATCGGCGTTATGCACCACACGTCTGTGGGAATGCCCGCCTTCACGTGTTAAGTGCAGCCTAGTCTGCCCATCTTCATGCTGTTCTTCAGTGAACTCAACCCCTTGGCTTCTTAACCAGTCGATACTTTGTTTGCCGTAAGACGCCGTTAAATGCACAATCTCGGGATCACATAATCCCGCACCGGCATTTATGGTATCTGCGATATGTGAAGCAATAGAATCTTCCGCATCAACGACCGCAGAAATGCCTCCTTGGGCATAAAAAGTACTACCATCGTGCAAGGAAAATTTTGAGATTACTGCTATTCTGGCATAATCAGCTAACTTTAATGCTAAACATAAGCCAGCTCCACCGCTGCCAATAATCAGGACGTCATAAGTTTTTGTGCTAGGCATAGGCGCTATAATGAGAGTTTAAAAGCCACAGTTCAAGGTTACAATACTTTAATTTAAGCTCATAGGCCCGACGACTGTTAACTTGAAAAACGATAATAACGTTTTTTAGAGCGATAGCAACAGCTATTTTTCTTCTATTAACGAACTTTTTTATTTGGCATTTGTCCATATCCTTAGTATAGAATCGCGGAGAATGATCGGCAAAAAATGAACGAACATTTAGATTATGATTTGGTTCTCCGCGTTCAGCAGGGAGATAAGCGAGCGTTCGATTTGTTGGTCTTAAAATATCAACATCGTGTCGTGCAATTAGTTTATCGCTATGTGAAAGATGCTTCCGAAGCGCAGGATGTTGCGCAGGAAGCGTTTATTAAAGCCTATCGCGCTTTGCCCGATTTCCGCGGGGAAAGTGCGTTTTATACTTGGCTGTACCGGATTGCCATCAATACTGCAAAAAACTATTTGCTGGCGAGAACACGACGCAATGGCGATGCGGAAATTGATGTTTATGATGCTGAGCAAATTGAAAATGCTCCGCAATTGCAAGGTATGGATACCCCCGAACAACAGCTATTAAATGACGAAATATTACGTGTGATCAATGCTGCAATTGCTGATTTACCCGAAGATATGCGGATGGCAATTATGCTGCGCGAAATCGAGGGCATGAGCTATGAAGATATTGCGCAAATTATGAATTGCCCCGTCGGTACCGTGCGTTCACGATTGTTTCGTGCGCGAGAAGCGATTGATAGCAAGTTAAACCCTTTACTTGAATAACGGTGACTACCTATGTCTAACCCAAACCACCAAAAAATTGCGCAACTTTTGGATAATGATCTGGAGCAAAATGAAGCGCTTGCTCTGTTAAAAACCATGCAACAGCAACCTGAGTTGCAAGCAAAACTCAGACGTTATGCTTTGGCGCAACACGCATTAAAGTCTAATACCGTAATCAGCGCCGCACCCGATTTCAGCGAACGTTTGAGCAAACGGTTGGCAGAAGAGCCTATTCACTTTTTGCCACAACGTGCCAAAAGCCAGCAACGCTATAAACTTTCCTCGGCCTTGGCTATTGCAGCATCTATTGCTATCGTCGCGGTCTTTATTCCGTTAACCAGCAAAATTGCGTCTACAGAAAAAGCAGGGGCGCTCACAGTCAGTCAGGCTGCGCCAGAAAATGAACTGGCTAGCCAACAAATGCGTATGTACCCCGTCAACCGCCGCTTCCAAGATTATTTGCAAGCACACAATAGTAGTGCTTATGTGAGTGGTGCCAGTAATATCCAGACTCAGGTGAAATTAGTCGAGTATGACTATCGTTAGAGCATTATTATGTAGTATTACGCTAATCTGGTCGTTGATGTCGGTTGCGGAAGAGACTCAACCATCGGTGCAACCCATTACCTTGTTGTCGCAAATGACGCGTGCAATGGCAAATCTTAATTATTCCGGTGTGGTGGCAATACTTAAGAATGAAAAATTGGACACGTTAAAGTATTTTCACAGTGTGCAAAACGGTGTAGAACAAGAACGTTTGTTATCGTTAAATTCCCCGTTACGCGAGGTTGTGCGTAATGGTGAAGTCGTCAGTTGTCTCTTCATTTCGAATAATTCCGCAATCATTGATCATAAGCCTGTGGGCCAATCATTTTTACAAGATTTCCCCAAAGACCCGGAAATATTGGATAAAGCTTATGTCATTACCTTGGAAGAAGAGGCGCAAATTGCTATGCAAGCTGCGGATGTCATTTTGCTAAAGCCACGTGATCAATATCGTTACACGCGCAAACTCTGGCTGGCTAAAGATACGCATTTACCGTTGAAAGTGGAAGTGCAAGACTTTACGGGTGGGACATTAGAGCAATTGGTATTCACAGAGTTACAAGTTTTAGGTAGCTTAAACAATGTTGAATTAAAAATTGATCCCCAACAAGTGCAACATATTCATGAGTTTGAAGACGTTGGCTTGGATAAGCTCCCCATTACGCTAAAAAACATCCCGACTGGGTTTGAAAAGAAATTCTTTAATCGCACCCATTTGCATTCTGCAAACACCCAGGTGCATCAATTGCTGTTGAGCGATGGCTTAAGTTCCGTCTCGATTTACATGGAAAAAATGCCCAAAAACTATCATGTTGGTTTACAAAGTTCTGGGGCAGTAAATTCTTTAAGTCGAGTGATCGATGATTATCTCATCATCGTAATGGGTGATGTTCCTGCCGCAACTACTGATTTTATTGCGCAGGGAATTAGTTTCCATTAAGGGTATAATTCTCATTGGCTATCCACTTAAGCCGGGCTGGCTTAATCTTTCTCCCGCTTTAAGTAGCTAGCCAAGTAACGCAATCCTGCTAATTTTTTTGCTATGCTGTGCATATAAAGATGAAAAATAGTTCATCATCTTTTCAATTCAGCTAGAAACCACTTTTTATTTTATTGAATGCAAAAGGAGATTTTATGTTCAAAAACTACCTTTGGCCAATTTTGTTGCTGTTTGTCATCAATAGGCCAAGTTATGCACAATTGCCAGATTTCACAGAGTTAGTGGAGAAAAATGGTGGGGCAATTGTCAATATTAGCAGCACCCATAATGCCCCAAAGAAAGAAGCTATGCAAAATCAGCAAATTCCAGAAGGCTTACCGCCGGAAATGGAAGAGCTATTTAAGCATTTTAATCAAGGCCCTAATGGAGATGTCGTCCCTAGAAATTCCAAGGCATTGGGCTCTGGTTTTATTTTATCAACTGATGGTTATGTGTTAACGAATCATCATGTAGTAGACGATGCGCAAGAAATTATCGTCAAGCTGTCTGATAAGCGTGAGGTGGTTGCAAAGCTCGTGGGCTCCGATCCAAGTACGGATGTGGCTGTGTTGAAAATTACCGCCGATAATTTACAGGCGGTAAGCATAGGTGAACCCAATAAACTGAAAGTGGGTGAATGGGTGTTAGCGATAGGTTCGCCGTTTGGTTTCGATCAATCAGTGACCGCAGGGATAGTCAGCGCCAAAGGGCGTAGTCTGCCCGGTGGCAATTATGTGCCATTTATCCAGACCGATGTTGCCATTAACCCAGGAAATTCGGGCGGCCCACTCTTCAATATGGAAGGTAAAGTCGTCGGTATTAACTCGCAGATTTATAGCCAATCGGGAGGCTATATGGGATTGTCGTTTGCAATCCCTATGGACGTGGTCATGAATGTGGTCGACCAAATCAAAACCAAAGGTAAAGTTTCCCGTGGTTGGTTAGGGGTGCAAATTCAAGATGTGACTCGTGAACTCGCAGAATCTTTTGGCATGCCAAAACCGCATGGGGCGTTGGTGTCTAAAGTGATTGCCAATAGTCCGGCCGAAAAAGCAGGTTTGCAGATTGGTGATATTATTGTGGAATTTAATGGACACACCATTGAAACCTCAGGTGAATTACCGCCAATGGTGGGTTTAACCCCGATTGATCAGGCGGCGGAAATTAAATTTATCCGCCAAGGTGAGAAAAAATCGGCTCCGATTAAAATTGGTTTGCTGCCAGAAGAAGATCAAATAGTGGCTGATACTGCGGCACCTAAAATCAGCAATCGCTTAGGATTAACGGTAAGCAATTTAACGGATGCTGAGCGCGAACAATTACAAGTTCCTAAAAATGGCGTGTTAGTGCAGCAAGTGGCTAAAGGTCCCGGTTTAGAAGCAGGTATTCAACGCGGTGATGTGATTTTACGGATCCAAAATACCACCGTGACGAACACCAGTGAATTTGATAATATTGTTAAAGCTTTAACCCCTGGAAAATCAGTGGCTATGCTGATTCAGCGTCGTGGTAGCCCCGTGTTTTTAGCGGTAAAAGTCGATAAATAAATAACTCCTACGGAAACTACAGTTTTGTGCGTGCGTGGATGGCCCGCATGGAGCTGTAGTTTTCACTTCCTCTCAATACCTCGGTGTTGCTTACCAACTTCAGCTACGCCTTGGGGTTGAAGCAGAGTCTTCATAAATTATGGGTGACTAAATTAGCGCCTAATAATTGATAGCTTCTATAGCGTTCTCGCCCTGCTTGTTTAACGTCTGGATCATTTTCAAGTATTTCAAGCACGCGCTGAAATAGCATAAACTCCTCCGAAAAACTGCGCGATAAATTCACTAAAATATGTTGCTTAGGCAGTAGGTTTAACTCAGCACTGATCAGGATTTGTGGTACTTGGGGTAATTCAGAGCTGCGCAAAATTTGATGCGGAATGAAACTTCCTTGTCGAAAGGTCCACAGTAAATCATCGATGAGTTTACTGTGGTGTTCTGACTCGGTCAAAATATTGCACAAATAGCCTTGTTTGAACGCTTTTTCGATTAATTTGCACGCAGTCAGCCATTTGTCTTGCTGACTGGGCGCAGTTAATACGTAATACACGACTTCCGGCATCTGTAGTTAGTGCGTCGTACGATCTAGCAAATATTGAATCAATAAGGGTACAGGACGCCCGGTGGCACCTTTATTCAATCCCCCAGTACGCCAAGCGGTTCCGGCAATATCTAAATGCGCCCAGCGATAGCTTTCGGCAAAACGCGCCAAAAAGCAGGCGGCGGTACTACTGCCACCGTCTTTACC
>SXIZ01000293.1 GCA_005779525.1 Methylococcaceae bacterium | reverse complement strand
GTCAGAAAGTAGAAAAATTTCAGCAAATTTAATCATGCTATTGCTAGTTATTATAGTAATTATTCCAAGTTTTGCGGCTGTTTTGAAGATTTAATAAAATTATATTATTTGTAGATCAATCATAAACGTTAGAAATGTTAACTATCGCACAAAATCGATGCCATCCTTGACCGAGTGTGCGTTAATACAAAAAAATGGCGTTGACCTAGTCAGCGAGCGTCTAATTCAGCGGTGAGTGTATGAGAGCCCCGCGCGGGTAATGTCTTTACACGCGCGGAGTAGGAGAGTAGCAGAGCTGGGATTTATTTCCAAACACTCATGATGCTGGTGAAATCATCGGTCCATGAATTAATTGTTGGGTCAAGCTCGGCTTGTTGCCAGGCTTGCTCCCTTGAGATTAAAAGCGGTTGTAGTGCCGTTGCATTCTTAGCGACTATCGCCCAATCAGAGCGATACACCAAGGGTAGTGCTTGTTTGGGGCGGTAGCTTTGTATTAATAGACTTAAATTGAGTTTTTGCGCATGATCAGCCAGTACTTTTTTCAAATCTAAATAATGGTTGGAAATATGAAAGACTAATAAACCTTTGGGTTTTAAGCGTGCAAAATACAGTTCTAAGGCTTCTCGGGTTAATAAATGGGTTGGGATTGCATCCGAGGTAAAGGCATCAATCACCAATAAATCATAACGTTGAGTTTGCTTTTCTAGGGTAATGCGGGCATCCCCTAATTCAATTGTGTAATTGTGAATACAGTCTTTTAAATAATTGAAATAGTCTGGATTTGAGGCCAATTCAACCACTTTGGGATTTAATTCAAAAAAGGTCCAGTTTTGCGAACCCTGAGAATAGCCTGCCATTTCACCCGCACCCAAACCCACAACCCCGACTTGCCAATCACGGTTAGTGTCATGGTAGCTCGAGAAAATACTGCCTAAAGGCCCATGCGGGCTGTAATAGCCATTCGGAGTACAACTGCGATTGCTGTCGCCCATTAACTGCAGACCGTGTTTCGTAGTTCCGCTATAAATTTCATGCACGATTTCACGGCGATTATCTAATTCAAAATCCGCACTTTCTTTCACTGACAATACGCCATAAAAATTGCGACTTTGATGCAGCAAGTGTTCAGTTGCCTGTTTTTCGGGGGCGGCGCAAGAATACATGAGCACCGCAATCACCGGAAGATAGAGTACATGCTTTTTAAACCATTGATAATTTACGGCAAGCATAATGATGGTTGCCAAACTGCATACCACCAGCATACCTGCGACAGGGAGTTTATTGCCGATCATTAGCATCAAGGCTAGAGCGCTTAAGGCAATACTGAGTTTTTTACCATGCTCCTGTATTGAGAGTTTAAGTTTATGCTGCATCGGATTAAGCAATAAAGCGGCAATAATCATCAAGGGATATTCATAAATTGCGCTAAAAATCAGTGGCGCGACAAAGGTATTAAAAATGCCGCCTAACATTCCGCCGAAGGACATAATCAGATAATACTGGGTTAAATACTCAGCCGCAGGACGATGCTTAGCCAGTTCTCCATGACAGACCATAATTGATAGAAAAAATACCAGCAAATGCACCAACATTTCTAAAGATATCGCTGCAATTTTTTGTCCGGAAAAGTAATACAGCAAAAATGCCACTACTATCCAAGGCTGTAGCCATTGGATTTTGGCGTGAATTTTGGGGCCATAGGCAGAAAACACCACAATAAAGGTCAATAAATAGAGGGCTAACGGAATCACCCATAACAGTGGAACTGCCGCGATATCGGTGCTGATAAAGTTAGTGGTTCCCAATAGTAAACTTGATGGCACAAACGCTAATAAAAGCCAATGGCCTTGTGATTTTAGGTTAGGACGCGTAGCTGTCACCGTAGAACTTGTTACCACATTGACTGCCTTAAAATCTTGGCGCTTAAGCAACAACATGCACAGCGCAATTAAGGCAAATAACACCACATATCCCGCGCTCCAGTAATCTTGTTGCACATGAATACCCAAACTGGGTTCGAGGATAAAAGGATAACTAATTAAGGCAATCAGGCTGCCAGTATTGCTAGCAATGGAAAGAAAATAAGGATCATGACTGCTGTGATGGCCTAGTTGAGAAAACCATTTTTGTAACAGGGGGGAGTTTGTCGATAAGATAAAAAACGGTAAGCCGATAGAGGTTAATAAGGTCAGCAATAACCAAATACTGGGGTTATCTGTTGCTTGGGGTCTGCTGGCTTCGGGAATACCTATCGGGAGAAAACTTAGGCTAAAAATTAATAAACACGCATGGATAAGGATGTGTTTGCGAAAGCTTAAATGGGTGGTGATGCAATGCGCATACAGATAGCCAAAAAATAAAATGCTCTGATAAAACACCATACAGGTATTCCAAACAGAAGCCGAGCCCCCCAGCAATGGCAATAATGCTTTGCCAAACATTGGCTGTAATACAAACATCAAGGTAGCACTGCAGAATAAAGCCCCTGCGAATAGCCAAATGACTGAATTATCGCGCCTGATTTCACTTTGTTGAGTAATGTCCATACGTCACCCCCTTTAGATAAATCGAAAATTGAAATGTTATTAAGTTAAGTTGACCTGCGTTGTGTTTAAAAAAATTATCAAGCAATTAGCGCTATGGAGTCAGTAAAAATTCTTGAGTACAATGGTAGGATATTAGGACTGTTTTGGTCTAATTTCAAGAGCTAAATGCAAAGATTTTCGCAGGAGAAAAAAGTCGTGGTGACAGCTGCTCAGGCGTTAAAAATATTCTGTAGCACTTGCATTTCACCTGTCTAAGCGCTAATAATTGTGTAGATTAAATTCATAAGCTTGGTTGTTTAATTTGATCGATTTGCACAAAACTAGCCTGAGCATTTTGGGCTAGTCGGCCGAGGTTTAGACAGTGTTATATAACGCTGTTGCTGTTCCTCCTTTTAGCTTAAAGAAAAGCCAAAATTGACAGGAAATCACCTATGAAAGTGAAAGCGACAATAGCGCTAGGCGTATTGCTATTACTAGCGACAGCATTTCTTTTGATCACTCCTCATGATCAACCTGCAACTAGCTATGATGTATATCAGCATGCAGCAGCGTGTAAGGCTGAATTAGGTATACAGAAGCCATTGCCGACCCTGTCCTGTCTAGACGGCACCCCCGTTCCCATTTATGTGGATAATGAGGAAATCCAGCAAGACAATTGGGAGCAACTCTCGGAAGATAAACGCTGTGACAATCCGCATTGGTTAGGCGGTGATATGGGGTGTTGGACTTACTCACATATGCAGGTGCTGCAACTCGACCAGGACAACGTCATGGTGCTGAACTGTCGGCAGAAAGGTAACCAGCTGCAAAAAAATTGGTTTCGTAAAACCTTGACTAATTTGGGCATGAATCAAGAGCAACGCAAAGCGCGTTACTTAAAAGCTCAAGGGCCTGCCAAAACTGAAATGTATTATTTATATAATACCTTTAACGATATCGGCATAATCCTACGTAACACGCGCTCGGGTAAAAGTTGCTATTTCACGCAATATGGCGAGGCGGTCGTGGGCTTTTTACCGCCTCTAGATGCGCCGTTGCCAAGCAAAGAGCAATTCTTAGCGAGTTTTAATAAGGAACAAGCTAGGCCACCCAAAGATTTCCCGCAAGCACTTTGGTATCGCGATGCGAATCAAGCGTTTAAGTCGCCTGCGTTTACCGCAACGTCGGGTTGCGTCGCCTGTCATAACGCCCATGGATTTAAATACAGTCCTTACATCAATTCGACCCAAGGCTTACCCGAGGTCACCGCCATGGCAAAACTCCCCTTTTTAGCGGTGGGGCAGCCCTTTATAGATTATTTTAATGCGGCCAAAATTTTACAGGTCAACACCGATAACATAGACGGTGAACCGCAGTTATGTACCCGTTGCCACAGCATGACGACTTCAGGGACTTGTGGATATATCTTTGATAGTGCCACCGACCATCCCGGGGTTGTGCTAGGCTCATGGTTAACCTTAAGTTCGCGGCATAACAGTTGGATGCCACCCATTAAAGTCGATCCTGCGCTGATGAAAAAACATGTAGCGGCGCTGCAGTGCTGCTGTGCAAACCCACAATCACAAGGCTGTCAAACGCGCAAATTTGGCCCCACAGTCGCAGACTTGCCTGCGGGATTTTACGAAGGCAAGGGTTGGATGGCGGGGCAAGAACCTGGATTATGCGAGGGCGTTATCCATTCTGCGCAATGGAACGCAGAACAGCTATAAATCGCCAAAATTTAGTAATTGCAATTTATTATTCTCTAAATACTTAAAAAAAGCGTGTTGCTGTTTAGCTTTCACTTGTATTAATGGCACATACAGGGAGTTGGTTGCAGGATCTAAATTTGCCGAGGCATAGCGACGCTGATCGGTTATTTGGGCATCAAGCAAAATAACCTGTTCGTTTTGTTGTTGCAAAACTGCCGTGTAATGCGTTTGCCCTTTGCCGATGGTGACATCGTGCAATATCAGGCGTTTTTGCTGTTCCGAGTATTCGGCACTCGGCGCTTGCGGTGCTTGACGGGTAAATTTTTGCACGCGTTTATTATCGGTTATCCATAATGCGCCATTACTGGCGCGTACCAGTGCGGTAGGGTAAGTGAATTGACCTGGATCTCGTCCTGACACCCCAAATTGTTCCAACAACTCACCGCGCAGATTGAAATGTTGCACATGATAATTCCACACATCTGCAGCGATATCCAGTACCCAGACCGAACCATCGGGCTCCATGGCAAAATCTACATTATTTCTGAATTGAAATAAAAAATTTCCCTGAGCGTCGAAGTGTTGCAAGCTGCCATATAAATCACTGTCCGTGACCCATAAGGAGCCATCCCAGGCAGTGGTTGCATGGTAAAGATTTAAAATATTATCTGGGGGACTATTTTCTGGGGGCTTGTTTTGGGATTTGACACTGGCTATAACCGCACCGTTTTTGTCCAAGTGTTGCGCGATGCTGTTATCTTGCGGATTGATTCGCCAAATACTGCCATCGGCAGCAGGTTTGGCAGTGCGTTGCGGCACAACACTGCTATTAGTTGATTGCGCAATAAAACTCCCGTCTGCCCGGATGTGCTCGTAGTTGCCGTTTATAGTGCTTAACCAAATACTATCGTCAGTGTCGATGGCTAGTTGCATGGCTTGGCCTAGATTATTTTCCACGGCAGCATTTTCATTGGCCCGGCCAAACTGTGCCAGATAACGCCCATCTGCCGAGAAGTGTTGCACACGTCCATTACCGCCATCTGCGACCCAGACGCTGCCATCTGCGGCAATGCTCAGATCGGTGGGACCTAAAGATTTAACGTTGTCATTGGATACGCGTATGCCTTCAAGTGCAGCCGCATTAAATTGACCGGGCGCACTCCCTTGAATCCCAATTTGGCTGATAAAGCTGCCATCAGGGGTAAAATGTTGTAAGCGAAAATTGCCGCTGTCCGCTACCCAAACACTGTCATCGGGCGCGATGGCAATGCCTAACGGAAAGCTAAACTGTAGCGGCAAGCTGCCTTGGCCGCCCAAACTAGCGATGAGTCTGCCTTGACTATCGATATGTCTGATTTGGTGATGGCTGGTATCCAGTAACCATAAGCTACCATCTTTTGCGATGGCGAGATCATCAGTCGGGAGGTTGCTAGTTTCAAAAACGATATTACCTTCAGGAGAATAGCGGCGTAAATAGCCTTCATTATTTGCAACCCAGGCGCCACCTTCAGTTGCTGCGGCGATAGCAAAATGTATGGTGTGGTAATTAAATTGCGGGGTGGTCGTATCCGTGACAGATACACTGTTAGAAAATGGTACGTTAAACAGCGTTAAGAGCTTGCCCGCACTAGAATAATGCTGCACTTGCCCGCGGTCTCCAATCGTCCAAACGCTAGCGTCGCTGGCAACTGCAACACTGGAGCGCTGCACGCCACCAAATAAATCATTATTGCTCTGGAATTGCCCAATAATACTGCCATCTGGGTTCAGGTGTTGTAGTTTTATCGGTGTTGATAAATTGTAGACGCCTTCATCCGTCACCCATAAACTGCCATCCGGTGCGCTCGCAATACTGTAGATATTTTCAAAGCTCCAGGGCTGAGGGCTAGCAGGCCACATGCGCTCATAAGCGTAAGAGAGGCTGGCGCTATCGGCTGCGAAAGTGTATGGCAACACACTCAACAGGCTGCAGAGTATATAGGTTTGGTTTACTAATTGGCGATGGATTTTGCTCATGAGGGCACCACGGGAATGTTAGAACGTAGAAAATGTGGAATCTTTTAATCTGTTAGAATCTGAAAAATAGCACAAAATCAAAAAAAGACTAGCTGTACAAAAATACAGCTTGTTCGTTCCCGTGGTTTAGGGTAGAGGATTTATTCGGTATTCATTCGATGACTGATGATATCAGTAACTACGCTAGGGTCTGCCAGGGTAGAGGTATCTCCCAGGCTATCCAACTCATTGGCGGCAACTTTGCGTAAAATGC